>CAITND010000075.1 GCA_903893625.1 uncultured Oscillatoriales cyanobacterium | reverse complement strand
CCATGATCAACTTAAATCATGTTAATTAGAGAAGCCAAACTACTGCACGGAACCAAGGAGCAATACCTAGCTCTTGATGAAGCGATTCGTACCGCACAATTTATTAGAAACAAATGTGTTCGGCACTGGATGGATAATCAGGGAGTGGGTAAGGCTGGGTTATACACACTATGCAAAGATTTAGCCAAAGAATTTCCTTTTGCCAGAAAGTTAAATTCGGCGGCTCGTCAAGCTAGTGCAGAACGTGCTTATGCTTCTATCTCTAGTTTCTACAGTCGTTGCAGAAAGAAAGAAAAGAAAAAAGGCTATCCTAAATTCAAAAAACATTGTCGCTCTGTAGAGTACAAAGTTTCTGGATGGAAACTATCTGGTGACTGCATGAATATTGCTTTCACCGATGGCTTTGATATAGGAACCCTATCTATTTATTGCAACAATGAAACAAGGGAAGACCTGTTTCGATTAAAAATTAATCGTGTTCGCGTGGTCAAAAGAGCAGATGGCTATTATGCCCAATTTTGCTTTGATGCTAACCGCAAGGAACAGGTTGAATACACTGGCAATGTTGTCGGTTTAGACCTGGGATTAAAGTATTTCTTTAAAGATCAAAATGACAACGCCGTAGTGTACCCCCAATACTTAAGGAAATCCGAGCGCCAACTCAAAAAGGCTCAAAAACAATTAAGTAAAAAGTTTGTGAAAGGGGCAAAACCCCAATCTAATAATTATCATAAAGCTCGGAAAAGACTGGGTAAAATCCACCTAAAGATTCAGAGACAACGTAAAGACTGGGCGATTAAGCAAGCTCGGTGCGTGGTTCACTCTAACGATGTGATTGTCTATGAAGATTTAAAGGTGTCGAATCTGGTCAAGAATCACCACTTGGCTAAGTCAATTTCCGATGCTAGTTGGTATCAATTCACCCAATGGCTAGACTACTACGGAAAAATCTGGGATAAGGCAGTTGTGGCTGTTTCACCTAACTATACCTCTCAAGATTGTTCTAGCTGTGGTCGTCGGGTGAAAAAGTCATTGAGTACCAGAACTCACTCATGTCCTAATTGTGGAATAGAGATTTGTCGTGATACAAATGCGGCAATTAATATTCTTCAGAAGGGTATGGGAATTTTGGGGATGGAATGGCAAAACAGTACCTTTGGGCAAAAGGGATCTGCCGAGCAATCGGGAAAGCATGGGGAGAATACCGCCTCTACTATTGATGGGAAACCAGATATAGCAAGTGGACTTCTGTGAACCATGAACAAGAATCCCTCAGCTTTAGCCGTAGGGAGTATGTCAAAGATTAGCAGAGGAATCGCCACCGTACTCTCATAATGGTTTAACTCCCTTAGTCCTCTAAGTCGCTCCTGAAAATCAGGGCTGTTCAGGTAGGTTTGGAATTGAATATGTATTTAAAATTGTTACATCTATGGCAGTTTCGCAACTATGCCGATCAAAAAGTCCTGTTTGAAGCCCCCAAAACAATTTTATTAGGAAATAATGCTCAGGGAAAATCGAATTTATTAGAAGCGGTCGAGTTACTTTCAACTCTCAAAAGTCATCGGGTGAGTCGGGATCGGGATTTGATTTTTGATCCTCAACCCACCGCACAGGTGAGTGCTACCGTAGAACGCGATGTGGGAACATTGGATTTAGGGATTACCCTGCGCTCCCAAGGAGGGCGAACGGTTTATCTGAATGGTCAATCCTTGCGGCGACAATTGGATTTTTTGAGTGTGTTAAATGTGGTTCAATTTTCGAGCTTAGATTTAGAATTAGTTCGAGGTGGCCCTGAACATCGACGCAATTGGTTAGATCGTTTATTAGTACAGTTAGAACCGATTTATGCTTATATTTTACAACAATATAATCAAGTTCTGCGTCAACGCAATGCCCTATTAAAACAAATTAAACAAAATCCCGAAGAAACGGAAACTCAGAAACAAGCGGAATTAGAACTTTGGGATACTCAATTAGCCGTAGCCGGAACCCGTGTTTTACGACGCCGCGATCGGGTTTTAGAACGTTTAGTTCCTTTGGCTCAAGCTTGGCATCAATCTATTAGTGGAAGTACGGAGTTATTAGAAATAATTTATCAACCGAATGTTAATTTACCGTTACAAAATCAAAGTTTATCAACGGCTCCACCGGAACAAATTCAACAGGCTTTTTTTGATAAAATGACCACCAGGGCGATCGCCGAAAAAAAACAAGGGATTTCCTTAGTTGGGCCCCATCGAGATGATGTTATATTTACAATTAATCAAACCCTGGCTCGGAATTATGGCTCATCGGGTCAACAACGGACGTTAGTTTTAGCTCTAAAATTAGCGGAATTACAACTGATTGAGGAGGTTGTTGGAGAACCGCCATTACTCCTATTAGATGATGTCTTAGCCGAATTAGATTTGCATCGACAAAATCAACTTATAGATGCCATTGGCGATCGGTTTCAAACCTTAATTACAGCCACCCATTTAGGAGCTTTTGATGCTCAATGGTTAAAACATACTCAAATTTTAAGCGTTCAAGCTGGAGAGATTAGTTCCCTTAACTCCTGGTAAAAAGTTAACCAATAAACGTACAAACAACTCGATTATGGATCTTGCTCACTTCCTTCGTTCTCTATTGATCAGTCAAACTTTGGGGAAAATCCCCTTACGATTTGTATTGATTATTCCCTTTGTGATCCAAATTACAGCCACCGTATTAATTGTAGGTTATCTATCCTTTCGCAGTGGACAAGGTGCGGTTAAAAAAATCAGTGGTGAATTGATGAATGAAGTCACTCAGCGTGTTGAATCTCACATTTATCAAGTCACAGAAACCGCAAAAGTGATTACGAATCATACTCTGGATGACTGGGAGATTAAGAATGCTGATTTAAACGAGTTATTACCCCTGGAAGAAGATCTGTTTTTAACCTTACGACATTTTAAATTAATTAATAGAATCTTAATCGGGAATGAACAGCATGAATTTTTAGCCGTCACTCATTTTCAGGGACATCGATCTTGGCATTCTAGTCCCCAGGATTCATCACTGATTTATGATTATGCGATTGATCAAACGGGAAAACCGATTAAACTCTTAGGAAGCTTTTCGCAACCCAGTGTCACCCTTCGTCCTTGGTATCAAGATGCTGTAAAAAATCGAAAAACACGCTGGGGTTCCCTGTATGAATTAGGAAACAATGAAGAATTAGGATTAAGTCTCAATACTCCTATTTATGATCGCAAAACCCAGAAATTATTAGGGGTATTGTCCGTCGGTATTGTTTCCTCCAATCTCAGTGATTTCCTCAGTCAAATTCGAGTAGGAAAATCGGGAAAAGTCATTTTAATTGATAGAAATGGCAATTTAGTCGCTAGTTCTCAAGGTAAAGTTTATCAAAAAGACAAAGGAAAACTGAAATTTATTAATCTTGTAGAAAGTCAAGATCAATTATATCAAAATATTGGCATTTTTTTAATCAAAAAATTTGGAGAATTTCAAAATGTTCAAGAAATCCAAAATGTTGATTTTACGATTCCACCGACAACCTGGGGAAGTTTATCAAACCATTATTTTTTACAAGTTGCACCCTTAAAAAATCCAGAGGGTTTAGATTTACTAACAATTATTGTCATTCCTCAAAGCGATTTCATGACGGAAGTGAATGCTCAGTTTAAACAAACTTTCCTCGTTTGTATTGGTGTTTTCTTCTTGGCGACAGGTGTGGGCATTTTAACCAGTCGTTGGATCATTAAACCAATTTTAGCAGTTAATCAAGCCGCAAAACGAATTGCAACCGGAGAAATTCAACAGCTCAACGAATTCAAAAGAACCGATGAAATCGGGGAACTGGTTCAATCCTTTAAAGGAATGACGATTCAATTACAAACCAGTCTGGAAAAGCTTCAACAAGAAATTATCAAACATCAAGAAACAGAAGTCAAACTGCGTCAGGCTCAACAGATTTCAAAACTGAGTATCTGGGAATTTGATTATCTAACTAAAACTGTAATTTGGAGTCCAGAAATTCATCGGATTTATGGTATTGAAGCCCAGACAAAACCATCAAATATTGAAGAATTATTACAATATATTTATCCCGATGATCATCCGATCTATTTTCAAGAGGTTATTGAACCATTGCGAGATCAAAAACCCTTGGCTACAGAATTAAGAATTTTGCGGGCTGATGGTTCGATGCGCTACACGGAAATCCAGGGAGAACCGATTTTTGATCTACAAAGGAACACAATTCGATTACTAGGAACCTTCAGAGATATTACAGAACGCAAACAAGCCGAAATCACCTTAAAAAATCAAGAACAATTACTGCGGAGTATTTATCAGGGAGTAGCAGAACCCATCTTTGTCGTAGATGTTGAAGACCTTGGAAAATTTCGTTATGCAGGAAGCAATTCTGCCCATGAAAAAGCGACAGGTTTTTCTCTGATTAGATCAGTAGGAAAAACACCTGAAGAATTAAAAATTCCGAATTGGGAACAGGTGATTCAGCATTATCAAGATTGTGTGAATGCAGGAACTTCTATCTCCTATGAAGAATCGGTAATTTTGAAAGGCGTAGAAACTTTTTGGTATACAACATTAACCCCGTTAAAAGATTTAGAATCTCGGATTTATCGAATTGTAGGAACGACAGTAGAAACCAGTTATATTAAACAAACAGAGCGATCGCTACAAACCGCTTTAGAACAAATTCAAAAACATTTTGAATATTCTCCCTTAGCGATTATAGAATGGGATTCTCAAGGTAAAATTAAACGGTGGTCAAAACAGGCTGAAAAAATATTTGGTTGGACATCTGATGAAGTAATCGGTTTATCTAATCATGATTTTTTGATAATTTACGAAGCCGATCAAGAGCGAGTCAATCAGGGAATTATGGAGATGTTAACCTATCAAAGTAATACCTTGAAAATGCAAAACCGGAATTATACAAAAAACCGAGATCTGATTAGTTGTGAATGGTTTTCATCTGCGATCTTTGATCAGAATGGGAATCTAAGTTCGGCATTATCTTTTGTTCAGGATATCACGGCGCGTCAACAATCTGAAGAAGCATTACGTCAAAGTGAAGAACGGTTTAGAAGTGCCTTTACTAATACCACCATTGGAATGTTTATTGTTTCAAGGGAGTGTAAATTTTTACAAGTTAATGAAGCAATTTGTCAAATTTTGGGCTATTCCGAGGCGGAACTTTTGAATTTAACCTTTGCTGAAATTACTGATCCCGATGATTTAGCCAGGGATTTAAGTTATGTAAATAAAATATTAAATGGAGAAATGAAAACCTATAATTTAGAAAACCGATTAATTCATAAAAATGGGAATTTAGTTTGGGGATTACTGAGTGTCGGCTTAGTTAGAGATCATCAAAATCATCCCCTTTATTTTGTTTCTCAATTTCAAGATATTACCCAACGGCTACAAGCCGAAAAAGCGTTAAAAGAGAGTGAACAACGATTTGAACGGGCAATTAAGGGGTCAAATGATGGAATCTGGGATTGGTTTGATGTTCATCAAGAGCAGATTTGGTATTCTCCTCGATTTTTTGAGATTATTGGGTATCAACCAAATGAATTCCAACCCACTTTAACCCGGTTCAGAAATTTCATTCATCCTGATGATCTTCAGCCCGTATTTCAAGCTATTGAAAATCATCTGCGGTTTAATATTCCTTACTTTATTGAATATCGTTGGTTACACAAATTGGGTGATTATATTTGGGTACGGGTTAAGGGAGAAGCCCTCAGAGATGAACAGGGAAATCCAGTCAGTATGGCGGGTTCCTTGACGGATATTACCGAACAAAAATTAGCGGAATTAAGCTTACGTCAAAGTGAAGCCAGATGGCGACATTTAATTGAAGCGAATATTGTAGGGATTATTTTTGCTGATTTTGAAGGTAAAATTTTAGAAGCCAATGATGCCTTTTTGCGGATGATTGGCTATAGCCGCGAGGAGTTAGAAACCGGACAATTAGGCTGGGATACTATTACCCCCCCTGAAGGTAAAGAGGCTGATCAAGAACGGGTGCAGAAAATTTTAACAAATCAGATTTTACCCCCCCATGAAAAAGAATATTTGCATAAAGATGGAACTCGAATTCCGGTTATTTTAGGAGTGACTTTATTAGAAGAACAAAATATATGTGTTGCTTTTATATTAGATATAACCCAACAAAAACAAATCGAAATCGAACTGCAAAAAGCTAAGGAACAAGCAGAAGCCGCCAACAGTGCCAAAAGTACCTTTTTAAGCAATATGAGTCATGAGCTTCGCACCCCGTTAAATGCGATTTTAGGATTTACGCAACTGATGGTGAGAGATTCTACCTTAGCGTCCTATCATCGAGAAAATTTACAAATTATTAACCGAAATGGAGATGATTTATTACTGCTAATTAATGATATTTTATCCATTTCTAAAATAGAAGCAAATCGAGTGATCCTCGAAGAAAAAACCTTTGATTTATATCAATTATTAGAAGATTTAGAGGATACCTTAAAACTGCGAGCAACTTCCAAAGGTTTAGAATTAATCATTGAGCGAGCGCCGAATTTACCCCAATATTTACAGACTGATGAACGCAAATTGCGCCAAGTTTTGATTAATTTATTAGATAATGCGATTAAATTTACCCATCAAGGCAGTGTCATCCTGCGAATTACACCCTTAGAACAGAGCTTAAACCCCGGTTCTGCCCCACCTGACTACACCATCGAGTTTGAAGTCGAAGATACGGGGGCTGGGGTAGCACCTGAAGAACTGAACACCATGTTTGATGCTTTCGTACAAACCAGCAGTGGCCGACACTCGCAACAGGGAACCGGGTTAGGGTTGCCCATTAGTCGTCGCTTTGTGGAACTGATGGGGGGTCAAATTCAGGTGAGTAGTGAAATAGGCAGAGGAACTCGGTTTCAATTTACCATCCACGCTTTAGGGGTTGACCCTGCAACCGTAGCTTCACCCCAACCCCAATACCGGGTAATTGGACTAGCCCCCCATCAACCCCAATATCGAATTTTAGTCGTCGATGATTTAGAAATGAACCGTCAATGGTTAGTTAAGTTGTTGCGTTCTGTGGAGTTTGAGGTTGAGGAAGCTGAAAATGGGGAAATGGCTCTGGCATTGGTAGAATCCTATAACCCCCATCTGATTTGGATGGATATGCGAATGTCGGGTATCGATGGCTATCGGGCGACTCAGGAAATTAGAGCCAGAAAAGCAAAAACCCTTTTATCGATGCCTCCTAATTTTGAACCTTTTCCCAAAATCATTGGGGTTTCTGCTAGTGTATTTGAAGAGGAACGCCAAAAAATTATCGCCGCCGGCTGCGATGATTTTGTCGGTAAACCTTTGACAGAAGCCATGATTTGGGAAATATTGAAGAAGCATTTAGGAGTAAAATATAGAGTTGAAGGCTTTATCCCTAATAAAGTTAGACACCACCAGATTCAGGATGCAACTATTATTCAAGCGTTGGTAACTCTACCTCCCGAATTGTTAAATCAGTTAGCAATAGAAACTCAAATTGGGGATTCTGAAACACTGCTCAGTTTACTTACACAAATTCCTGCTTCTCAAAGGGTTTTAATTAATACGTTAACGGAATTAATCAATAACTTTGAGTTTGAAGTCATTCTTAATTGGGTTACACAGTCTCTCTCATGTATTCAAAACCAACAGCCACTCCTTTAGCAGATATTTTAATTGTTGATGATATTCCTGATAACTTGCGAGTTTTATCTCAAGTTTTATTAGAACAAGGTTATCGGGTTCGCAAAGCAACGAATGGGCAATTTGCCTTAAATTCCGCCCAATTGATGCCCCCGGATTTAATTTTATTAGATGTGATGATGCCAGAGTTAGACGGGTATGAAGCCTGTCGTTTTCTGAAAGCAGATGAACGCACACGCGATATTCCGATTATTTTTATTACCGCTAGAGATGATATTCAAAGTAAACTCATGGGGTTTGAAGTTGGCGGATTAGATTATATTACTAAACCCTTTGATGTTGACGAAGTTATCGTGCGGGTTTCTACCCAAATTAAAATCAGTCGATTGCAAAAAGAACTGCAATTACAAAAACATCAGTTAGAGCAAAAAAATCAACAACTGGAACAGGAAGTTAGCGATCGCATTGCTGTCCAAACGCAGCTACAAATGTTAAATCAAGAATTAGAAACTAAAGTTGAAGAACGCACCCAAGAACTGAAACAGAGAAATAAAGAATTAGTGACTTTACATAAAAAATTAGAAATTTCTTTAAAAAAAGAACAGTCATTAAGCGAGATGAAATCTCGGCTAATTACCACGATTTCCCATGAATTTCGCACCCCTTTGACTGTGATCATGACTTCTAATGAATTAATTAAATATAAAATTGATCAACAAAAAACCGATAATTTAGATCGTCACATCAACCGAGTTAATGAAAGTGTTAAACGGATTGAACAGATTTTAAATAGTGCCATTGTTTTAGCACAAGCCGAATCTAATTTAATTCATTTTGAACCGCAATGCTTTAATTTAGATTTATTTATTAAAAGCCTATTAGACAATTGGACATCTCTGGAAAATCAGGCTCATAAAATTCAATTATTGGTTGAAGGGAATCATCCTAAACAGTTTAAAGCCGATCCCAACTTTCTCAAACAAATTTTCATTAATTTACTCACAAATGCAATTCGTTATTCTCCAAATGGGGGAACAATTGTTGTAGAAATGATTTATCAACCCACTCAAGTTGTGTTCAAAATTCAAGATCAAGGAATTGGAATTCCTGAATCAGAACTAGACCAAGTATTAGAACCTTTCTATCGTGCCAGTAATGCTGATTCTATATCAGGAACCCCAGGGGCTGGATTAGGATTAACTGTTGTTAAACGTCTGGTAGAACTCCATGAAGGAACCCTCTCCCTGGACAGCACCCTCAACCAAGGAACAACCGTTACCCTTTCTTTTCCCATTCAAGAAGAATAAACACTTTTTTTAACAGGATAAATTTTAATAAAGTGGAAATTAAACAGGTTATCATCGCCCATAAAGCTAGAGATCCGTTAAGCCAAAGCTGGGCGGAACAATATGCTAAATGTTTAGAAAAGCGCGGGTGTCATGTATTAATGGGGCCAAGTGGCGCCAAAGATAACCCCTATCCTGTTTTTCTCGCCTCTAGTAGTGTTCCCATTGATTTAGCCATTGTATTAGGTGGCGATGGCACAGCCTTAGCCGCCGCTAGACATTTAGCCCCCGAAGGAATTCCGATTTTAGCCGCCAATGTGGGGGGACATTTAGGATTTTTAACAGAATCTTTTGAAGATGTTGAAAATACGGAAGAGGTGATTAATCGACTGTTTGAAGATCGCTATGCGGTACAAAGTCGGGTGATGTTACAAGCAACGGTTTATGAAGGCAGTCGAGCTAATTTAGAACCGATTAGCGAGCGGTTTTTAGCCTTAAATGAAATGTGTATTAAACCTGCTTCTGCCTATCGAATGCCCACATCATTTTTAGAAATGGAAGTGGATGGAGAAGTCGTTGATCAATATCAAGGAGATGGTTTAATTGTCGGAACGCCAAGCGGTTCCACTTGTTATAATACATCTGCCGGAGGGCCGATTTTACACCCAGGAATGGCAGCAATTACCGTTACTCCGATTTGTCCCTTAAGTTTATCCAGTCGTCCGATTGTTTTACCTGCGGGTTCAATTGTTAGTGTTTGGCCCTTAGCTGACCCAGAACATGATACAAAACTCTGGATGGATGGCGTATTAGCAACCTCTGTTTGGCCCGGTCAACGGGTGGATGTTTCCATGGCAAATTGTGAGGCAAAATTTATTATTCTGCGCGAGAATTATTCGTTTTATCAAACGTTAAGAGAAAAATTACAATGGGCTGGAGCTAGAATTCGGCATATTAATAATCATCGCAATTGAACAGGAGACTTTGACGCTGACACTACCAAGGTTTCAGTCTTCAGACTTGAGAGTGTCAACGGATTAGGTGTTGGTTTTCAACCCCTAACCCTCAACCAAAACCTTAAAATGTTCCAATGACTCCAACAAAATCAACAAAGAACCTGTTAACGTTTCTCTTGTCTCAACTCTTTCAATCCTGAGACGCATCTTACTGAGCAACAAAGGATAAATATGTCAGAAACCGCGATTAACACTATTATTGCCCGTGAAATCCTTGACTCTCGCGGACGTCCTACCCTTGAAGCCGAAGTCTACCTCGATAACGGTGCCTATGGACACGCACAAGTTCCCAGTGGCGCCTCCACCGGAAGCTTTGAAGCCCATGAACTCCGAGATGGCGATAAAAGCCGTTATGGAGGTAAAGGCGTTCTGACGGCCGTTAAAAACGTTAACGAGATCATCGCCCCATCCCTCAACGGAGTTAGTGCCCTCGAACAAACCGTCATCGACCAAATCATGCTCGATCTCGATGGTACTCCCAATAAAAGCAACCTCGGTGCCAATGCCATCCTCGGTGTCTCCCTAGCCGTCGCTAAAGCCGCCTCCGAAAGCGTGGGTTTACCCCTCTACCGTTACCTGGGTGGCCCCATTGCCAACCTTCTCCCCGTCCCCTTAATGAACGTGATCAACGGAGGCTCCCACGCCGCCAATAACGTTGATATTCAAGAATTTATGATCGTTCCTATCGCCGCTCCCACCTTTAAAGAAGCCCTGCGTTGGGGGGCGGAAGTCTTTGCTTCCCTGAGTGGCGTCTTAAAAGAAAAAGGACTACTAGGTGGCGTTGGGGATGAAGGCGGTTTTGCCCCTAATTTGGGTTCCAACCAAGAAGCCCTGGATATTCTGATTCAAGCGATTGAAATCGCAGGCTATAAACCCGGTGAACAGGTCGCCCTCGCCCTTGATGTCGCCTCCAGTGAATTCTACAAAGACGGGACTTACACCTACGACGGTCAACCCCACAGTCCCGCCCAACTAATTGACTACCTGAGCGACTTAATTGGGAAATATCCGATTATTTCGATCGAAGACGGTCTACAGGAGGATGACTGGGATAACTGGAAATCCCTCACCGAGAAAATAGGGGGTAAAGTGCAGTTGGTGGGAGATGACTTATTTGTGACTAATCCTACCCGTTTGAAAACAGGCATTGAGCAGAAAATAGCAAATTCTATTTTGGTGAAGCTCAACCAAATTGGTTCTCTTTCTGAAACCTTAGAAACCGTTGACTTGGCAACTCGCAATGGTTACACTTCTGTGATTAGTCACCGTTCTGGGGAAACCGAAGACACCACGATTTCAGACCTGGCCGTTGCTACCCGGGCCGGACAAATTAAAACAGGTTCTCTGTGTCGGAGTGAACGCATTGCTAAATATAACCGTTTGTTACGCATTGAAGACGAACTTGGCCCCCAAGCCGTTTATGCTGGAGCCGTTGGTCTAGGCCCCCGCTTCTCCAAATAACTCGGACATCTCCAATAAAACAGTCCTCTCTTGGGCTGTTTTATCAGGTTTTATGAAATTTTGCAAGATTCTGTGCAATGGTCAATCACCCTAACTAGGGCTGCAATGATATAGGCTAGAACAAAAGGACTGTTCACTCCTAGCAGTTAACCATTCCTTTTGTTTAGTCCCAGTTCGCTGCTATCCGAAGAAGGCGTCATGTCAACCTTAGTCATCGTTGAATCTCCAACCAAAGCGCGTACCATTCGCAACTTCCTACCCGCAAGCTATCGGGTGGAAGCCTCAATGGGTCATGTCCGTGACCTTCCTCCCTCGGCTGAGGAAATTCCAGAAGAATATAAAGGAGAAAAGTGGGCGCAACTAGGGGTCAACGTGGAAGCGAACTTTGAACCCATTTACGTTATCCCCAAAGATAAGCAAAAAATCGTTAAAGAACTGAAAGCTGCCCTTAAGGAAGCCGATGAACTGATTCTAGCCACTGACGAAGATCGTGAGGGAGAGAGTATTAGTTGGCATTTACTTCAAATTCTGAAACCGAAAGTTCCGATTAAACGCATGGTATTTCACGAAATTACCCAAGAGGCGATTCGTGAAGCCCTGAAAAATTGCCGCACCATTGATGAACAACTGGTTCACGCCCAAGAAACCCGCCGCATCCTTGACCGCCTCTATGGTTATACCCTCTCCCCTCTATTATGGAAAAAAATTGCCAGGGGATTATCCGCCGGACGGGTACAGTCTGTAGCGGTGCGCTTACTGGTCAGTCGAGAACGGGAACGTCGAGCTTTCCGGTCTGGGGGATATTGGGATTTAAAAGCCCTTTTAGAACATACCCCCCCCAACCCCCCGCACACGGGGGGCAAGAGTCAATTTGATTCCAAATTGATTACCATTGGGGGGGTAAAAGTGGCGACCGGGAGCGATTTTGATGAAACCACTGGAAAAATTGCTCAAGGTCGCAATGTCATTTTACTGGATGAAGCTCAAGCGGAAGCTTTAAAACAACGCATTTCTGGTAAACCCTGGACGGTTGCTAACTTAGAAGAAAAAGCCGTTACTCGTAAACCTTCGCCCCCCTTCACCACCTCCACACTCCAACAGGAATCTAACCGAAAACTACGGTTAAGCGCCCGTCAGACGATGCAAACTGCTCAAAGTTTGTATGAACGGGGTTATATTACCTATATGCGAACGGACTCGGTACATTTATCGGAACAGGCGATTACCGCAGCCCGTGAATGTGTTGAACAAAAATATGGGAAAAATTATCTCAGTCCTAAACCCCGTCAATATACGACTAAATCGAAAGGGGCGCAGGAAGCCCACGAAGCCATCCGTCCGGCGGGAAATCATTTCCGTACTCCCCAAGAAACCGCGCTCAGTGGGGCAGAACTCAGCCTCTATGATTTAATCTGGAAGCGTACCGTCGCCTCTCAGATGGCGGACTCTCGCCAAACCAATATTACCGTTGAGTTAAAAGTTGAGGATGCGGGGTTCCGCAGTACCGGAAAACGCATTGACTTTCCAGGGTTCCTCCGGGCCTATGTCGAGGGTTCAGATGACCCAGAAGCTGCCTTAGAAGACCAAGAGGTGTTATTACCTCCGATGAAGGTCGGCGACCATCCCAACTGCAAACAATTGGATGTCGTTGGACACGAAACCCAACCCCCCGCCCGGTTTACGGAAGCCTCCTTAGTTAAGACCTTAGAAAGTGAAGGCATTGGTCGTCCTAGTACCTACGCCAGCGTGATTGGAACAATTATTGACCGGGGGTATGTACAGTTAAAAAATAATGCCCTCATTCCGACGTTTACCGCCTTTGCGGTGACAAATCTCTTAGAAAAATATTTCCCCGATTTGGTTGATCTCCGGTTTACGGCCCGCATGGAAGATACTCTTGATGATATCGCCACCGGAGAAGCTCCTTGGCTACCCTATTTACAAAAATTCTATTTAGGGGAGACGGGACTGGAATATCAAGTCAAAGACCAGGAAAGTAAAATTGATACAAAAATCGCCCGGACGATTGAATTAGAACAGTTAGGGGATGAAGATGACCCCATCTCCTATCGCGTTTGTATTGGCAAGTTTGGCCCCTATATTGAAGCGGGAAAAGGTGAGGAAATGATTACCGCTTCTATTCCCCAAGATTTAACTCCATCGGACTTAACCCCGGATGTAATTCGGGAATTAGTCGGACAAAAAACCGAAGGCCCAGAACAGTTGGGGACTGACCCGCAAACGGGAGAGTTGATTTATGTCTTAATTGGCCCTTATGGCCCCTATATTCAGTTGGGGTTAGAGGCGGAAGGAAATAAAAAACCGAAACGGGTTTCCCTTCCCAAAGGGGTTGATAAGGATAACGTCACGATGGATATGGCAGTGGGGTTATTGGCGTTACCGCGACTATTAGGAACTCATCCTGAAACGGGGGCCAAAATTAAAGCCGCCTTGGGGCCGTTTGGGCCCTATGTAGTCCATGACCAGGGGAAAGAGGGTAAGGATTATCGGTCAATTAAAGCCCCGGATGATGTGTTAACGATTAGTTTAGAACGAGCTTTAGAATTATTAGCCCAACCGAAAACCAGTGGTCGAGGCGGACGAGGTAAAAAAGAAATTCCGCCCTTACGCGAGTTAGGAACTCACCCGGAAGATGATGAACCTGTAAATGTTTATGATGGTCGTTATGGGCCCTATGTTAAACATGGAAAAATTAATGCTTCATTACCCAAGGATACGGCGGTGGAAGCGTTTACTTTAGCCCAGGCGTTAGAATTGTTAGCGGCAAAAGCGGGTTCAAGTTCGAGTTCTCGAAGTAAGTCTAAAACTTCAAAAACAGCCTCGAAAACAACAGAAAAAACCACCAAAACCACCACCAAAAAATCCTCAACCACCCGCAAAAAAACAAGCTCGTAGTTGGGTTTTAGTATCTAGTTTAAGTAGTAGCACGCTAACTGGGAGGATTCAGAATCTCAACTAGCGTGCAACTCTTGATCTGGAGATATTTTCCTTGGCTTCGTTAAATTTTGTGAATATCCCTCTTCTGTCACTCTCCGAAAACTTTTGCCATTTCTGGATTCTAGAGCTTTTTCAGAGGAAGCGATCGCCCGATTTCTTTCTAACAACAAATACAACAGCCCAGTTTTTGTAATAGGATAGCTTGTATTGATTGACTAATAAAGCTTCTAGAGATTGACCTCTCGGAGAGTGACAGAAGAGGGATATCAATATGCTTAGGACTCATTTACTTATCCTCCCAATATTTCTTAGATAAAAGTACATCTGCTTGACCATCAAATTGCCATGTCTCAGGAAACGGCGTCTGTTTATATTCAGGAGCAACAATATCTAAAGCATCAGCATAAACTTCTGCCAATATCTCTGTGAGATAAGGTTTTAAGCTAGGAGAATCTTTCAATAAGCCTTTCAGTTGTTTGCGTTGCTCTACAATGGTTACTTCCCACCCATTAAAATTTTCTGGACTATTGACATACATTCGTTTTAGAATATGAGCAAAGAGTACCATCAATCTATTTCTTAATTCTCGACGATCGCTTTTCCCCAAACTTTCTACCTCCTCAATTAAATTATCAAAATCTAGGTAATCAAGATCCCGCTTTCTAAGTTTAGCCACAGTATCTTCACACCAGGCTACAAAATCTTGCTCGTAAAGCGTGTCATTTTTTGGTATTATTTCAGCCATGCTTTTGCTCCTCAGTAACTAAATTGACTACTCTGATTTATTTCCTAATATAACGCCTTCATATAAAACTTCAATTTGACACTCAAACTCAATACTTTCTAATGTCACAGCCTCCCCATCCGTATAAGCATAATAAGCCCACATTTTCCCATCCCCTCGATGATAAACTTCAACAGAAATGGATTCAGAATCTACTAAAACATATTCTTGTAAACTCGGAATCTGACGATAATACTTGAATTTGTCACCACGATCATAACTTGCTGTACCTGGAGAAAGCACCTCAACAATAACTTTAGGATGTTGAATAAAGTCACGGGCTTTCAAATCTTCTAGGTCGCAAGTAACCACTAAATCAGGATAGAAATAACGACTGTTTTCACTAGCCTGAACTTTTGCATCTGACACATAGGCTTCGCAGCCCCTTTGACGTAAATGAGGATACAAAGCCCTGTAGAAGTTGAGGTAAATTTTAGCATGGGGAAGAGTACCTCCAGTCATTGCCAAAATTTCGCCGTCAATATATTCATAGCGAAGTTCTTGCTTAGATTCCCATTTTAGGTATTCTTCGGCTGTCATTTTTTGAGGATATTGGGGTTCAGCAATCATAATTTTTTCCTGATTTAATTTCCTGAGTTGTTAAATCAACAAGACGGCTGCGGTTAATATAAGCGACACCCTCTTCATTATAATTAATATAGTGGTGAACAATTAAACGCACTCGTTGATCAAGTTGGCGATCGCCAACAGTAACAATACCAAAAGGTACAGCGTGTTTTAAACCTTGTGAACCATCCCACAGTAAAGTAAAATTACCTCGTCTTTCCCCATGTGTTCCCCAAAGGATTTGGGGTTCTATAATAATTTTATCCTTCTCGGTATTATAGCGCTACGCGCTAACATTAGGACAGTTTTTAAAAGCTGCATCTACACATTCTTTTACTGATTCAAATTCTTTTAGTTTTTGTTTCATCCATGTTTTTAACACAGCCCACCAATTCTCTATTTTATTCAAATCCGGTGAATATGGTGGCAAATACCAGATAAAACAGCCAGCTTTTTCGACAATTTTTTTGAGGTCTTCTCCTTTATGAAAACTGGCATTATCGATCACAATAATGTCTCCTTTTTCTAATTTTGGGAGCAAACAATTTTCTAACCACATTCTAAATAAATTTCGATTACATGAACCTTCAAATGTTAAAGGTGCAAATAACTTATCCTCTTTTAATGCTGAGAGCCAACTGACTCTTTCTGTTCTTTTTCCCGACCTTAAACTATGACATCTTTCTCATTTTTTACTATATCCAAATGGATAATCTTCTCGATTATCAAATCCCGCTTCATCTACATATACTATCTTATTTTTCTCGATTTTAGCTAAATTTTCCGAAAATTTATGTCTTTGTTCTTCGTCTCTTTCTTGATAACCATAAGTTTTTTTTTACGAGTAATACCTAATTTTTTACAAGCCGAACTAATATTTTGTTGCGTCACATTTTCGCCCCATAATTTTGCCATTTCTTTTTGAGTTTTATCATGATTTTCTTCGATAAATAATCTCAATTTTTCCCGATCTTGAATTTTGGCATTATTCCCTTTTTGTCCTGGTTTTTTGGCTTGATAATTTCCAGTTATTTTCTCTTGTTTTAACCATAAATCTAAGGTATTTCTACTTATATTAAAATAACGACTGATTTCTATTTTCTTTTTTCCGCTTTTGACGGCTGCGATCGCCTTTGAACGCAAATCGTAACTATAAGGCTTAGGCATCTTTTTTCCATTGTCGATTTTTTCACAATTATACCATCGTCTTAAGAATAGCGCGTAGCGCTATATTTACGCAGTCAGGCATAGATATCAGGGATTACTTTACATTGGTAAAACCAAAAGCTTACGAAATCGTTTTAAAGGTGGACACAAAGCTTTTTTGTGGGCTTGGCTCGATCAATATACAAGTGAAGATGTACGAATTGCGGTGCAGACAATACCTTACTCGAAAAACCCTGCGCTACTATTAGAACTAGAGGCGATCATTTTAAGGGCAACTGAGCCACCGTATAATGTTCAAATTCCTATGGAGTCCTAACTCATGCAAGTGAAACTTTCGGAGCAAATCTCGTCTGCGGATGCGGAAAATATTTTAAAGTGCTTACCAGACTGGATTCAGGATGCCCTGATTGCTCGTGCCACTGAAATTGATTATCCCGTTGAAGCAATCCTTGAGATGGCGATCGCCAGTTTTCTAGACACAGAGGCATTAAGTTTTGCCGACTGTAAGCCAGGGCGAGGTCAATAAGTGCGATCGCCGTCACCTTGTTGATTAAACTTTAAAACCGCGATCGTTTTGGCTGTTGAAAGTGCGATCGCTGTCATCTTATTGATTAAACTTTAAAATTGCGATCGCGTATTAAGTACCTAAACAAAATTAATTGCATATTCTTTACCTAAATTATCAAGCACTTTTTTCAAATATTTAATTAAACTTGACCAACTCTCATAAGCATCAACTTCAATCCATTCATATTTAATAAATTTCCATAAGATTTCAATTAAATTTTGCTTACACTGGTATGAATTGAAGCTTGATCGAGAACAACCACCGTAGGTTTAGTAGGATGGGATATGCCCATCACTAAACTCCATCACTAAACTATAGATAGCGGTGTGCAATTCGGATGAGGTACGGTACTGATATTAACGGAGAAGAATCAACTGTACCTCACTCAATGGGAAACCCCTATAAATCCTTCCCCACACCTATATCCATCTTCCTGCTGACTCTTAAACTGGGTCAGTTGCTTAATTTATCGGTTATCACCACCAGAAAACTCGTTAAAAATCAGATTTTTGGATTAAGAGCTAACGGAAAATTGTTTTAATTCTGATGGAATAACTGCCCCTTTTTCGGTAATAATAGCGGTAATTAATTCGGCGGGAGTGACATCAAAAGCGGGGTTAAAAAATTCCACACCTTCGGGACAAATTCGAGTTGTTCCGACTTGATAAACTTCCGTTGCGTCTCGTTCTTCAATGGGAATTTCATCTCCGGTTGCTAATTTAAAATCAACCGTTGATAGAGGTGCAGCGACAAAGAAAGGAACGTTATGGAATTTCGCAACAATTGCTAAACTATAGGTTCCAATTTTATTCGCAGCATCGCCATTCGCAGTAATTCGATCTGCTCCCACAACTACGGCATGAATTAACCCTTGTTTCATACAATAGGCAGCCATATTATCGGAAATTAATGTCACCGGAATTTGCTCTTGTACACATTCCCAAGTTGTTAATTTTGCACCTTGTAAACGGGGGCGGGTTTCATCCGCATAAACTCGATTTAACCGTCCTGAATTCCAAGCAGAACGAATTACACCTAACGCGGTTCCATAGCCTCCCGTTGCTAAAGCACCTGCATTACAATGGGTGAGAATAGTTAGTTTTTCTGGTGTTTTAGGTAATACCATTAACCCGGCTTCTCCAATAGCAAAACAGGTTTGAATATCCTCTTCTCTAATAGCATTTGCTTTTTGCAATAAAGCGGTTTTGATATCGTCAATTGTGCCGGGGGTTTCTGTTGCGGTTTTTAACATTTGATCAATTGCCCAAAATAAATTAACCGCCGTTGGACGAGTGGCGCGTAAAACTTGGGCAATTTCTTCTAATTGGGTGAAAAATACTTGACGGTCTGAAGTTTTAATCTCCTTTGCCCCTAAATATAACCCATAAGCGGCAGCAATGCCAATGGCAGGAGCACCCCGAACAATCATCGTTTTAATGGCTGCTGCCATTTGTTGATAGGTTGTAATTTCAATTCGGGTATATTCATCGGGGAGACGGGTTTGGTCGATGAGAGAAGCGCGATCGCTTTCCCAAATAATCGGATAAACTTGAGTTAGATTTGAGGTCATTGTTAAAAGTGTAATATTGTTACCAGTTATTTAATTATAAACCTAAATTGAACTCTAAGCACTAAAGAATTAATAGCTAATTTGTTGTTTGCAATAGCTGTGATGCGGTCAAAGGTGACTGTTGGTTATATTCTGATAATAAAGTAGAACATATTACCCCATCCCCTGTAAATATAGCTTGTTCATAAAGTCCTGTCACCAGACTAAACACGGTAATTTGTTGTTGTATTGGGTCAATAATCCAATATTCAGGAATACCTCGTGCTTGATATTGCGATCGCTTATAACGATAATCTCGCTGTTGATTTTCCTGGCCTGGACTGACCACTTCCACCACCATCTGAGGGGGTGACATATCTATTGTAATCAAAGAACGACTTGCCCCTTCCATCTCCTGCGCTAAGGTTTCTGTTAATACTATTAAATCAGGAACACGCACAGTAGTTCGACTTCCCATAACCGCTAGTTCTGTCTTCATTGTTAACCGAGAAAATGGAACCCCTAATTGTAGAAAATAGGCAAACAAAAAACAAGCAATACGTCGATTGATTTCGCTTTCAGTAGGCATTAATAGTAGTCTCCCATCCTCTAGCTCATAACAAGCATCAGTACCATCATCATAATTTAGAAACTCTTCCAAGGACATGATTTGATCAGGAGTTTCGATGCCTATATTTAGTGCATGGGTCATAGTTGCTTGTCCTCCAATCAACTTGTAGGATTATACCAATAAATTATAGTCAAAATCAAGGAAGTGCTTAGACCTGAATACTGACATTATAACATTTAACTAGGTTAAATTAAGTTTAAGTTTTAACGTTGTCCAAATCGCTGCAATTTTATAGCGCAAATATTTAAACGCGGCTTTATATAATCGTTTAAAATCATAATCAAATAAAATAGCCATCATATCTTCTAAACTTAAATCTTTGAGATAGGATACCCCTTTATCAATAGACTGATCACTATATTTCAAATATTTACTTAATCCCATTTTTTCCGACCAGTTCCAAGTTCTAGCATAGGTTTGTCGAATTTCCTGACGATATCCGGCAAAATCTGTTATTTTTCCTGTGAGATAATCTTGAATATATCCACAAGCAATATTAGCGTTTTGCATTCCATGACGAATTCCCTCTCCTCCCAACATATTCACCATTGAAACCGCATCCCCAATAGCAATAATATTATCTTGATAATAAACATCTTCTAACCCACTACAATATTTTAACATTCCCCCATGATGGTTAATCATTTTATAGGTAATTCCCCCTAAATAATCTGTTAACAATAACTCCACATAGGAACGTAAGGTTTGAGTTTTATCAACCCATTCATGGGAACGATTTAATTGAGCAGAGCCCACTTTTAAGCGATTATTTCCCATGGGAAAAATCCAAGAATAGCCCCTCGGCATCCAGCGATGACCTAAAAAGAAAATCAAATCTTGAGAATACTTTTGATAATCAGTTTCTGAAAGTTCAATTAAATATTCTATTCCCGTCCCGGTTAAATAATTCGGTTGCGGTTGTTTTTTATTATACATTACTGCCCTAGCTGGGCCTGTCGCATCAACTAATATTTGCGTTTCAACTTGAATGATTTCTCCCGTAGACCGATGTTTTAATTCAATAATCGTATTTTGATTATTTTTAACATACTGAAGATAACGATATCCCATCCAAACTTCGCCTCCTTGATTTTTAACTTCTGTGGCTAAAAATTCCCGTAATTTGGCAAAATCAAAAACAGCCCCCAAAGGAGTTGGAGACTGCCATTTTTGCTGAATATTCGTTGTAACAATAACTAAATTTTGCCAATAACTCCCGATCACGGTTTCTGGTAAATCGAATTTTTCCAAGGTTTCTAAGGGTGTAGCGGCACTGGAAAAATCATTTTTAGAAAAAGTTTCATGTTGTTCAACTAATAACACCTGCTGACCCGCTTGGGTGAGTTGTCTTGCACATTGACCTCCGGCTGGCCCCGCACCAATAATTACAATATCGAAACGTTTCATCGGAATAAAATCTCAATTTTAAACAGCTATTCTAGTTTAACAAATTAGTGTTAATTTGATCCGATGGTTTGGGGTAGATGTACAGAGGTTGATGTGCTGTGAGGTTCAATTTTTGGGACTGATTTGTGCTTTTTGTTGAGGGATTTCTAATAGATTTACACCGGATGAAGATGGCAATATCATAGCATTGAAAGCGGGAACTTGACAGGTGGTAATATTGGCTTTGGGTAAGCAAGCAATAGGTTGAGTCGCAAGAGAAGAAATCACAACAAATTCGCCCTCTAAAACAAAATCATCGGCATTTAAAACGACCCCTAAAATTTCCTGAGTGGATTTGATTTTAATCACGGCATCATCAGACCGTCCATCATTATCAAAATCTATCAATTGCATATAGTTTAAATCAGATTCAGTCAGGCCATCAGTTAAGCCAATTTTATCCCCATCATTAAACCAATCAAAATTAGAAATCACGGAAACATCAGATATATTATGGGTTGCATCTTGAGTTTTTAGAATAAATATATCGGTATTACCGTTACTACTCGGTGTTTGTGCGCTTCCCGTCATTGGCATGAATAAACTAATCATGAAGGGAAAAATTGTAGCAATTAAACAGGTGCGAACTCGGTTAGAAATCATACATTTTCCTAATGCTTTGATTTCAATCTACGCAGGGGTTTAATTGATTTCTGGCGGGTGAGTGCTACTATTCAAAGTTCTACAGGGTTGATGAGGTTTTCTGAGGGTCTAGGAAAAGAGATAACCCTGATTTTGCTTGAGTTTATTAGGGTTTCGGGTGCGTTATCTGTTTATAGCGTAGTAGACAGTTGGGAAATTGGAAAGTTTGGCTTTACATTTCTATAGCTTTATCAACAAACTATTTAAGAATAGTAGGATGGGCTACGCCCATCAATCCGCTATCTACACGGTTAAAAATTAACTTAATAGTCTAACGATTCTAATTGTAAGAGCAATTCTCAAGATAGATCTAATAGATCAGGGGTTGAGTTGTGAAAAAGATCATGGTATAATTGCTTCTGATAGAATGAATTATGATTTAAAGACAAGACCTTCGGGGTATTCATAAAATCCCTTAGCGATTTTCCCTAACGGCGTTATAATTCTTAACTGATTAAACTTTAAAAATTGACTCTATAGTATCTCATGAACCTAGCCTCTATTTTGAAAGACTCGAATTACAAGTTATCACAGTTTAACTCTACGGAAATTGAACAACTAGAACAGTCAATTATCCTCAAGTCCACTAAAACAGGTGAAACTCCCTACACGGTTTGTTTTGTTCGCAAAAAGGAAATTAAACTTACACCAGAAGAAGCAATTCGGCAATTATATTTACGAGTGTTAACGGGACGTTTTCACTATCCCCTTAATCGTATTCAAGTAGAGTATGGGGTGAATTTTGGGCGGGAAGTAAAACGGGCTGATATTGTGCTTATGGACAAAGATCGGTTAAATACAGTCTATATGCTGGTGGAGGTGAAAAAGCCAAAACTCAAGGACGGTAAAGAACAATTACGATCTTATTGTCACGCTACAGGTGCGCCTATTGCTATTTGGACTAATGGCGATCAAATTTCTTATTACCAGCGAAAAGATCCTAACTATTTTGAAGAAATTCCCGGTTTACCTAATGCTAGTCAAACTCTAGCTGATATTCTGCAAATTAAGTTTACTTTAGAAGATTTAGTTGCTAACGATAAATTAGTAAAACAGAATAAATCTCTCAAAGCCTTAATCGAAGAAATGGAAGATGAGGTACTCGCAAATGCTGGAGTAGATGTGTTTGAGGAACTATTTAAACTAATTTTTACTAAACTTTATGATGAGTGGTATTCTGGTCAAGGAACCCGCCGCACAACTCGTTTAATGGAGTTTCGCAACACAGGACAAACGGAAGCCGCACTAAAAACTAAAATTCAAGATTTGTTTGATAAAGCTAAGAAAAAATGGGAAGGAGTGTTTAGTGAAGATGCTAAAATTAGCCTCTCTCCTTCTCATTTGTCGGTTTGTGTGTCTTCTTTAGAAAATGTGAAGTTGTTTAACTCTAATTTGGATGTTGTTGATGAAGCTTTTGAATATTTAATTAACAAAAGTAGTAAGGGAGAAAAAGGACAATTTTTCACGCCTCGTTATGTAATTGATATGTGTGTGAAGATGCTTAATCCTCAAGAGGATGAATACATGATTGATACGGCTGCTGGTTCGTCGGGATTTCCAGTGCATACTATTTTTCATGTGTGGGGGCAAATTTTGGAAGATGAAGGTTTATCAGCAAGTCATTTGTTTTCACTGGAAGAAAAGCCACCACGATGTGGAGAATATGTGCAAGAAAAAGTATTTGCAATTGACTTTGATGAAAAAGCGGTAAGGGTAGCGCGGACGTTAAATTTGATTGCTGGAGATGGTGAAACTAATGTTTTGCATTTGAACACTCTGGATTATGAAATGTGGGATGAGGTAACAGGACAGGAAGAATGGGATGATATTTATAATGGTGGATTCAAACGTTTAAAACGGCTACGACCAAAAGGTAGTAAAGACTATCGAGAATTTCAGTTTGATGTGTTGATGGCAAATCCTCCTTTTGCTGGAGATATTAAAGAGACGCGCATTATTAACCATTATGATTTAGCTAAAAAGGCTAATGGTAAATGGGAAACTAAGGTAGGGAGAGATATTTTATTTATTGAACGCAATCTCGATTTTTTGAAGCCTGGGGGACGAATGGCGATTGTTTTACCTCAAGGACGTTTTAATAATTCTTCTGATAAAAATATCCGTGATTTTATTGCGGAACGCTGTCGAATTTTGGCAGTAGTTGGGCTACATGGAAATACGTTTAAACCCCATACAGGGACTAAAACATCGGTGTTATTTGTGCAGAAATGGAATGATGATCCCAAAGCTGGGGCGCTATGTCCGCGTCAGGATGATTATAATATCTTTTTTGCGACGATGCGAAGGTCGGGTAAGGATAATTCAGGGGAGAAAATTTATGTTAAAAAGTCTGATGAATCGGGTGAATTTTTGTTAGATGATCACCCTCATTTGATTGTCGATCATGATTTGTATAATCACGATGGATTGACGCAAGATGGAATTGCTGAGGCGTTTATTGAGTTTGCAAAAAAGGAGAATCTCAGTTTTTTTAAGTTAAGCCCATCTGTTAAGCCGTTTGATGCTGTGAAGTATCAGAGATTGATGGATGGGCTGGAAGCAGTTGAATTACAATTGAGCTATGTTATCCAAAATAGTGACAAATTTAGATTTGATTCTGATTATTTCCAAAAAGGGTTTCTAGCAGCTTCAAAGAGAATTAATAACTATAAACTTTTAAGTCAATATGTAGAATTTGGTTATAGAGTCGTTTATGAAGCCACAGAAATAATTGATGCAGAGGAAGGAAAAGCTAAAAATTGTCCAATATTTTTACAAGCGACTGATATTACAACGCCGTTTATCGAAACAAGTAACTTGTTTTATGTAGATGAGATAGATTGGATTAGATATCCTCAAGGTAGAATTAAAAAGGGTGAGTTATTAATTGAAGTGAAGGGTAAAGCTGAGAAAATTGCAATAGTACCTGATGATTTCCAAGAGAAAGTTTTAGTTACTGGTAGCCTTTATAAATTGACTGTAAATCTTGAGATCAATAAGTATTATTTACTTGTTTATTTGATTACAAAATATGGAATTGCATTCCGAAATAGATATAAATCAAATCTTCTAGTATCCTTTATCAGTAAACAAGAACTATACAGTATTCCGATTCCATCTTTTTCTACAAGATTCCAGTTGGTTATAGAAAATATATTCAAAGAACTTTCTACATTTAGAAACTTATCAAATGAAATTTACCAACAAGCTGAAGATTTACTGTTATCGGAACTTAACTTAAAAGACTGGCAACCTACCACAGAAACCATTGCTGTTAAGAGTTTTAAAGAGTCTTTTTTGTCGTGCGATCGCCTTGATGCTGAGTATTACCAGCCAAAATATGATCAAGCAGAAAAGGTCATTAAAGATTGTGGCTTTCCAACTCAAAAATTGGGCTCATTGATTGAACCCATTCAAAACGGTTTTGACTATCGAGAGTATACCGAGGAAGGTACACCTTACATTCGTGTTGGTGATGTAAAAAACGGACTAATTAACCTCGAAAGTGCTGTAAAAATTCCAATTTCAATGGCTGATGTTAATAAACCTGTAGGTTTACAATTAGGAGATATCCTTTTCACTCGTAAAGGTAGTTTTGGTAATTCCGCAGTTGTTACAGAACAAGAAATCAACGGGATTATTAGTAGTGAAATTATGCTTATACGTTTAGCCTCAATTTATAAAGAAGCAATTCTACCAGAGTATGTCAGCTTATTTCTGAATTCAAAATTTGGTTATTTACAGGTTGAGCGTAGAGTTCATGGTGTGGCTTACTACAGTATTTCTCAACCAGATTTAGCCAATTTACTAATTCCAATCTTGCCGAAACCTCAACAGCAAAAGATTGTTGAGAAGATCAAATCATCATTTTTACTAAAACAAAAATCCAAACAACTCCTAGAAATTGCTAAAATAGGAGTAGAACAAGCAATTGAAACCGATGAGGAGACAGCGACTATTTGGATAAATCAGCAACTTGAAAGATTAGGAATTAATCTAAAAACTACCACTTAAATCATTTTGGAGTAGCAATGAAAGCACTTAAAGTCATGGCAATAATTAATGATCAAGGACAACTAACCTTAGATCATCCTCTCATAACCGATAAAAATAGTCGTGTAGAAGTCATTGTTTTAATTCCAGAACAGACAGATCTAAATGATAAATCTCAACAGACAAAGGAAAGTAAAGAGGATGTCTAAACAACTCTTAGAAATTGCTAAAATAGGAGCATAACGAGCAATTAAAACCGATGAAAAGACAGCAACTATTTGGATCAATCAGCAACTTAAATTATTAGGAGTAAACCTGCCATGATTGCTCAAACTGAGACAAAAAACTACACCCCGGAAGAATATTTAGAACTTGAAATTGCCTCCGAAACCCGCAACGAATACCGCAATGGAGAAATTATTCCGATGACTGGTGGAACACCCGACCATAACGAAATTGCAGGAAACCTTCACACTTTGCTCAAATTTGCCTTAAAAGGTCAATCTTATCGCATTTTTATCACGGATCAACGCCTTTGGATTCCAGCAGTTAGCCTCTATACCTATCCTGATGTGATGGTACTTCAAAAGCCGATCGAACTGCAAACCGGACGCAAAGACACGGTATTAAATCCTTGCTTTATTGCCGAAGTTCTATCTAAATCGACCCAAAACTATGATCGCAGTGAAAAATTTGCTTCCTATCGTACCATTCCCACTTTCCAAGAATATTTGCTAATCGATCAATATCGAATTCATGTCGAACACTATGTTAAAACTGATGTAAATCAATGGATTTTTTCAGAATACGACGATCCCAATGTTACCCTATCCTTTAGTAACTTTGAAACGCAGATTTTAATCGCCGATCTCTATGAAAATATCGACTTTAATAATCAATATTAGAGAATTTGAACAACAGGCAACAGACAGTAAAGAGGATGTCTAAACAACTCCTCAAAATTGCTAAAATAGGAGTATAACGAGCAATTGAAACCGATGAAGAGACAGCAACTATTTGGATCAATCAACAACTTAAACGATTAGGAGTCAACCTGCCATGATTGCTCAAACTGAGACAAAAAACTACACCCATGAAGAATATTTAGAACTTGAAATTGCCTCCGAAACCCGCAATGAATATCGTAATGGAGAAATTATTCCGATGACTGGTGGAACACCCGACCATAACAAAATCAGTGGAAACCTCTACATTATTTTGAGTCTTGCTCTGAAACGTAAACCCTATGAGACTTTCCATGTAGATCAACGCCTTTGGATTCCAGAGGTTAGCCTCTATACCTATCCTGATGTAATGGTACTTCAAAAGCCCCTAGAACTGCAAACCGGACGCAAAGACACGGTATTAAATCCTTGCTTTATTGCCGAAGTTCTATCTAAATCGACCCAAAACTATGATCGCAGTGAAAAATTTGCTTCTTATCGTACCATTCCGACTTTCCAAGAATATCTGCTCATCGATCAATATCGAATTCATGTCGAACACTATGTTAAAACTGCTGTCAATCAATGGATTTTTTCAGAATACGACGATCCCAATATTACCCTATCTTTTAGTAACTTTGAAACGCAAATTTTAATCGCCGATCTCTATGAAAATATCGATTTCAACAACCAATAATAAAACTTGAAATATTAGCCTAAATTAGGTTAGATAAATTCAGCCAAAATTTACGCGATTTTGCCAAGAAATATCGCAGTTTTAGGTTAAACTTTCAGCTTTAAAGAGATCCAAACGTTTTTAATTAATCTGATGCGCTTCTATAAACTTCGAGAAAATTATCATAGGTTTGCAGCCAAGAAAGAATTTCGGGATTCATCCATCCTAGAACTTGGCATAAATATTCGTATTTTTGTTTGATTTTATAATTTTTTTCCCAAATTGGTTCATGGTGAAAAACACGGTTTCTTAAATATAAAATTTCCGTTTGAAAGCGGGGAGCTATTTTAGTAAAGTTTCGTTCGCTAGATTTAGCATAGGGAAAAATTTTTTGAATACATTGATCAAAAACGCTTTGTCTGTATTCATCTTTAGTAATAAAAGCAGACCAAAACCCTAACGTAAGCTCAGAAATGATGCTATTATGGGTTAAAGGTCTTTTCTGTCTTATCACTTTGTTTTTTGCATCTTCAATTGATTGTCGTGCTCGTTGTTCTATATTAAAACTTCCTCCTTCATACCAATTTTTTCCATATTTATCTTGCAGAGCACGGTTAGTTTGATTGCGAAAGGTAATTTCAAAAATGTGAAGGCTGGGATAAAGGGCTGCACAGAGTTGGAGGTTAAGTTGATAGATTTTCATAGCCTGGTCTATTTGCCCGTTGGCTTCTCTAAGATAGGGTTGCAGACGTACTGTTGACAGTGCTTTGATAATTGCATCTTGGGTTTCTGGTGAGAGTGGGCTTTGATCGGACATTGACAATCCTCGTGATCTGAGCTAGATTATATAGTGTAAGCTTCGGGACTGTCCTATGGCTCCATTGTGAGTTACTGACCCCGACGTATAGAAAAATTAATTTGTTAAAAACCAAAGAACTCGGCTTCTCAAAAAAACCGAGTTCTTTGTCAGACAAAATTATGATTTTAACTCAAATATTTAAGACGTTCAACAGCCTCTAAAGCTTTTAAATAGTGAGCCATATTTTCTGTGTCTTTAAATAAACTAGCTGCTTTGCTAAAATCAGCAATAGCTTCTTGTATATTTCCTAGATCTTGATAGGTTAATCCTCGATTATAGTAAGCTTCAGCATTATTTTCATCATAGTTTATTGCTTGATTATAGCTAGATAACGCTAACAAATTCTTCCCTAGTTTTCTTAACACATTGCCTCGGTTATAATAAGCTGTAGGATTTTTGGGGTCGATTTCAATCGCTTTGTCATAATCTTGGATGGCTTTTTCAAGATTCCCTAAATTCAAATAACAAAATCCTCGACTAATATAAGTTTCTGTACTATCCGGTTTAATTATTAAAACCATATTAAAGTTTTCAATAGCTCCTTTATAATCTCCCTTTTGTGCTTTTTTTAATCCTTGATTATGAATTTCTTTTATATTATTTTTATCTAATATTTGCATTTTTTCTTGTAAAATTAGATATTCTTCTGGCGTTAAGGTTTCTATAATTTGTATGAGGGCATTAATGAGTTTATTATTCATATTATTTATAAGCAAACAATGAATTAAACCTTAAGAAATAGTTAGATCTCTTTGTCGGGTTGAGGCGCGCCTAAACCCGACAGTTTTTGTAATCTTAGGAAATTGATGAAAGCGATTCAACTTTTAGCGAGTTAGCCCTTTTACTAAAACTTAAACCGCAACTTTTTGACCCAGTTTTTCAGAAGCTGCAATCACTTCTTGTCTTGACCAACGATCTGCTTCAATAATATCTTCTAAAGTGGGATTTTCTCGATTATCAATTCGATGGCGATCGCAAGTTAATTCAATCACACGGGGAATATCTAAAAACTCTATTTTTTCTTCTAAAAATAAAGCAACCGCCTGTTCATTTGCAGCATTCAAAACCGCAGGCATCGAACCCCCAGCCCTGCCCGCAGCATAAGCTAAAGACATACAAGGATATTTTTGATCATCCGGTGCTTTAAACGTTAAACTTCCGGCTTTAACCAGATCCAAACGTTCCCAATTTGTATAAATTCGTTCCGGCCAAGACATCGCATATAAAATCGGTAAACGCATATCCGGCCAACCCAATTGAGCTAAAACAGATGTATCTTGTAACTCAATTAAGGAGTGAATAATACTCTGGGGATGAATCACAATTTCTATATTATCATAATCCAGTCCAAATAAGAAATGAGCTTCAATAACTTCTAAGCCCTTATTCATCATGGTTGCTGAATCAACGGTGATTTTTTTTCCCATTGACCAGTTAGGATGGGTAATGGCATCAGCGACTTTTACTTCTTTTAATTTCTCCACAGGCCAATCTCGAAATGCACCCCCAGAAGCGGTTAAAATAATTTTTCTTAATCCTCCTTTGGGTACTCCTTGTAAACATTGAAAAATCGCTGAATGTTCCGAGTCCGCAGGTAATAATTTAACCCCATGTTTTTCGATTAAAGGATTGACAACGGGCCCCCCAGCAATTAAAGTTTCTTTATTAGCGAGGGCGATATCTTTTCCGGCTTCAATGGCGGCAATGGTGGGTAACAAACCCGCACAACCAACGATTCCGGTAACAACAGTTTCCGAGTCCCCATAACGGGCGACTTCGATAATTCCCTCGTCTCCAGCTAACAAAATCGGTTGGGGGTTAACGTCGGCGATGAGAGCTTTTAAGTCGGGTAATTGGTCGGGATCAGAAATGGCAACAATCTGGGGGCGAAAGGCGCGAATTTGTTGGGCTAATCGAGTAATATTGCGTCCGGCGGCGAGTCCAACAATCCGAAACTGTTCGGGAGATTCTGCCACAATGTCTAAAGTTTGAGTCCCGATGGAACCTGTCGAACCCAGAAGTGTAATTGCTTTCATCTTTTCTTAACAACTATTTGATATAACCATATTACGATGGTTGCTCCCCGTTGCTGAATTCTGCTTCAAATTAAGTCTGAATCGCTGTCGATGAGTTAAAAGATTGAAGTTGTAATCAATATTCTACTGTTCAGAAGATTCACACTCAGGTAGACTAAATTTCGGTGTGAATCATGAACAAAATGCAAACCTACCCTGACCCTCCCGAACCTTCAACAGCAAAAGAGACTAACGGCCTATTTTCTCTTTCAATCTGGAAAATTATAGCAATTGCCACAATTATTCTATTTTTGTATAGCAGTTTGCGTCATTTTTTATTTCAATCGACGGCTTATGACTTAGGAATTTATGATCAAATTATATACTTAATTAGTCAAGGAAGTCAACCCCTTTCTTCCTTTTTGGGGTTTCATTTTTTAGGAGATCATGGAGCCTTAGCAATTTATCCTTTAGCATTATTATACAAGATTTATCCGACGGTTTATTGGTTGTTTTTAGTACAGGCAATTTGTTTGGGTTCTGCCGCTGGATTCACTTGGAAATTAGCTTGTTTAGCGGCATTAAATCAACGGTTAGCTTTAGCGGTTGCGATCGCCTATTTACTCTATCCTGAAATTTTTAATATTAATTTATTTGATTTTCACCCAGATATTTTAGCAGTTCCGGCAATTTTCGGAGCTATTTTAGCCGCAAAACAGAAAAATTTTATTTGGTTTATTATAGCAATTATTTGGATTTTAGCTTGTAAAGCCGTTTTAGGATTAACGGTAATTGCGATTGGATTTTGGTTAATCTTTTTTGAACAACGGCGTTTTTTGGGAATGATAGCGATCTCGTTAGGAATCACTTGGTTTTTACTGGTGACTCAAGTTATGATTCCGTTTTATAGTGGTCAAGAAGCCGCCGGAGTCGCTCGATATGACTATTTAGGGAATTCAGTTTTAGAGGTTATTTTCAATACCCTTTTTAAACCTCAATTCGTCTTAGGAAAATTATTGTCTATAGAGACTTGGGTTTATTTATTAGAATTTAGTATTGCAGTAATTTGGTGGTTAAATCCTCAAAAGTTTATAGCCTTAATTCCAGCTATTCCAACTTTATTACTCAATATATTATCCGTTGACCCCATGCAACGCAGTTTAATCTATCAATATTCGCTTCCAGCGTTACCATTTTTGTTATTAGTAATGATTAAAACCTTAGCAGAAGAAAAGCCGGGACTTGCAAATAGTTTATGGGGTTTATGGAATAAATTTCAGAAGAATACCCCTCCTAACCCCTCCCATCTATTCACAATTCCCCATCAAAAACTCCCCCAATGGATTGTACTTTGGTCAAGTTTAATCTTCTTATTATGGGGAGATCATACCCAAGTTTTAGGCTATTTTACTCGCATTGATAATTGGTCAGCGACCCGAAATGCAGTCACCCAAATTCAAACTAAAGGAGGAGTTTTAACTGATAACCGACTTGCACCCCATTTCACCCATCGAGAAACTATTAAATTACTCAATCAAGTGTCACCAGACTTTGATTTAAAAGAATTTGATTATGTGATTTTAAATTTACGCCATCCTTGGCCAGATACGAAAAATTTAGGGGAAAAATATGTAACTCAATTGAAAGCAAAACCTAATTTTAAATTAACCTATCAGCAGGATGATGTGTTAGTTTTTAAGCGAATTCAATCTGAAATTTAAGAGGATTGAATTACAAGTTTAGTAATATCGCTAATGGTATCTAATCGAAATTCATCAACTAATCTTTTGAGAATTTCTGCCAATTCCACTTGAGAATCAGGGATTTGTTGAATTAACTTATTTATCCTGTTATCATCTCCACTCAGCGCCATCTGATGCAATTGTTTGACCCATGCTAATGGCATTTCTTTAAAGATTTCTGGCGTTAAGGATTGACCTGGGTTTAAAGATGAGGAATCCTGATAACTTTCGTTTTCATAAATATATTGAGTTCCCAAATATTTAGCTATTTTACCAAACAATTCAGCCTCTTGAAAAGGCTTTCTCATAATATCATCACATCCGGCTTCAAAAATAATATGTTCTTTATCCTGTAACGTACTAGCGGTTAAGGCAATAATTACCGTATTTTTGCCCTGGGGTCTGGCTTTAATTTTGCGAGTTGCTGTATATCCATCCATCACAGGCATTCGCATATCCATCCAAATTAAATCCGGTTGATATTGTTCCCAAACTTGAATCGCTTCTAACCCATTCTCGGCTTCAAAAACTTCAAATCCTATGAAATTTAATAACTGTTTAACTAATAATCGATTTTCTAATATTTCATCGACGACTAATATTTTATAGGCGGGTTGATTCGGTAATAAACCGATCACTTTTCCCAAAGTTTGCCGTTGTAAAGTTTCAGAATACTCTCCTAGAGTTGTCAATATTGTAAATTGAAACAAACTTCCTTGTCCCAATCTACTGTTAACGGTAATATTTCCTCCTAACATCTGCACAATTTTTTGACTAATAGCTAACCCTAAACCAGTACCCTGTTGAGATTTTTTTCCTGATTCGGTTTGCATGAATACGTTAAATAAATCCTTGATTTCCTCTGGTTTTATTCCCATTCCTGTATCTTCTACTTCAAAACTGATCTCCAGTTTTGAATCAGCAGTTTCAACTGTTTGATCTTCCAGAAAGGGTGAACTTTTTACCCGTAAAATGACCAGACCTTTTTCCGTAAATTTAATGGCATTTTCTAATAAATTAATTAACACCTGAAGTAATCTTTTTTCATCGCTAATAATATACCGAGGAACCTCCTCGCTATATTGAATCATAAACTGAAGTCCCTTAGAAGTCGCTCTAATTTTTAACATTCCTTCTAGGGTATCCAATAATTGATAAAGATCAAAACTTTGTTCAATTAATATAATTTTCCCCGCTTCTATTTTGGATAAATCTAAAATATCGTTAATCAGTTCTAATAAATGTTCACCACTCCGATTAATAATCTTTAACTCTTGAGAACCTTGGGAAAAAGTGGGGTTACGGGACATCAATTGACTAAACCCTAAAATAGTGTTTAATGGCGTTCTTAACTCATGACTCATATTCGCTAAAAAGGCACTTTTAGCACGATTAGCCACATCAGCAGCTTGTTTTGCCTCTTCTAATTCACGGGTTCGTTCAGCGACTTTTTGTTCTAAACTTTTAGAGTATTCTTCTAATTTTTTATAAGATTCCTTTAACTGAATCCGCATTTGATTAAATGCTTGTGCTAAAGTTCTTAATTCATAAATTGGTTTGCACTCGACTGGTGTTCCCCAATTTCCTTGAGATAATTCATCCGCCGCTTGACTAAGTTCAAAAATAGGTTTAGTCACCCAGCGACTGGTCATTATTCCCAAAATAGTAGCCAAGCCTAAAGCACCTAAACATAATAAAATAGTCGTGCGATTATTTTTCTGAATCTGTTCCATAAAATCAGATTCAGGAATCACTACTACCACGAACCAATTTAGACCATAATCATCTTTATAGGGAAGCACTTGCACAAAATATTTTTGTCCATTCCAATTAAATTCTAATTGCTGTAACTTCTGAATTTGGTTAAATTTATCAAAAGTTTGTATTAATTTTTTTACGGTTAACTGAGTTAACTTATTAGAACTTTCAAGGGCTTTTAACGGTTTTCTAAATGGATTTTTCCCCTGTTCAATATAGGGTTTTTCTCCAGTAGAAGTCGCCACTAATTGTCCTGACGCATCTACAATAAAAACCTGAGTAGCAGGACTAATCTTAATATTATGTAAAAAATCACTGATTAATTCTAATAGTAAATCAACGGCTATAAATCCTTGAATATTTCTATTTTCATCATAAATTTTTGTGATTAAAGTAATTCCAACATCCCCTCTGGAAAAAGTATAAATATCACTCCATTCCGTTTGATTAGCTCCCATAGCTTTTTGATACCAAGGTCGAATTTTAGCATCATAAAGATCGGTTCCAATTCGTTCAGTTCGATTCCCATTTTGATCTAATTTATAAATTGCTCGTTTGGGGAAATCTTCAGTAATCAAGGTAAGAAACCCTTGAGAAGGACTGTGATGAACTAATATAATTTCTCCTTGAGTATTGGCAAAATAAATCCCTTGAACTGACTTCACTAATTGAATTTGTTTAAAAAATCGTCGCTCTAAATCTTCTGGGTTGTTAAAATCTAAAAGCCCCATTTCAATAGCTTCTACATTAATTTGATTTAAAAAATAAGGTCTAACTAAATAGTTATCCAAACGTTCTTGAATCCGATTGGCAATTTCTTGTTGTAATTGCGCGACTAAATTATTAATTGCTTGCTGACCATTCCGATAGGATAAATACCCCGTTAATCCGACAGCAACCGTAATTTGCAGCAGAAACGGAATAATCAAAACTGTTCGCAACCGAACTTTCCCAGATAGATGCCTGATATAATAGTAAAAACGGTTCATGGTTAACCCTCATGGGTAATTTTATAATCCTATCATGTTATTGGCAAGGAATCTCAATGATAAATTCTGTTCCCTGTCCTTCCTGACTCTTAAATTCCAATTTACCACCATGACCTTTAACAATGACTTGATAACAAATAGCCGATAGATGTATCAATCTCCTCCATCCTCCATACTCTACGATTATCCCTGGTTAGGATTAATGCTGGGAAATTCCCGACGACACTGGGCAAAGTTACTGGGTACAACGGTATTAGAAGCCTGGGATGAGGAAAATACGGATCAACCCCCAACCTTAAAAGATAATCTACCGTTACTGCTGGCTTCCGTCGTCTCTGAACAAACCCCACATTGGGCAACATCCCCCCAAGTTCGGGTTTTGACCTTGGCAGATATTCCCCTCAAGGGGATGTATTCAACTCTCGGCATTGATCGGGCTTTAGCCGTTTTAGGAGGTGGAACCCACTTCGGATGGCCAGTTTTAGTGATTGATGCCGGAACAGCCCTGACCTTAACTGGAGCAGATGCCGAGCAACGGTTAGTGGGAGGAGCGATATTACCCGGCTTGGGGTTACAACGGTCTTCCTTAGCCCAGAAAACCGCCGCGTTGCCTGATATTGAGTTTCCCCCACACCTACCCCAACGTTGGGCAATGCAAACCTCCGAAGCGATTCAGAGTGGAATTATTTATACGCTGTTGGCAGGAATCCGGGATTTTATCGAGGCTTGGCGCGAACAATATCCGAATAGTACCCTTGTGATCACCGGAGGCGATCGCAACCTATTGTTGTCCTACTTTACTAAGCAGTTTCCTGATACGGATATTCATCCTGTAGCTGATCCTCATCTAATATTTCGGGGGATGGCGGCTCTGAAAACTGAACACGAGTGATAATAAATTCTCGGATATATTGAGCAACAACTTCCGGCATCTGTAGGGGTAAATTCGGTTGTCCTCCTTCAATAATGTGACATTGAGCCATCGGTGCAATCTCGGAGTAGGTTTTGCTTTGCTTCTGGGCAATGGCGGTATCTTCGTCTCCTTGTAATACTAAAGTCGGCAACTTCAAGCCACTCAGAGGTTCATTTAGCATTTCCTGCTGAATTTCTGCCCATCGACGACGGTACAACAGTTGACAAGCAAGGGGCCATTGCAACATCATCCGCCGATAGTTCAACCAATTCTTAATTTTTTTTCCTTGTCCGAATAGAAACGCTAACGGATAAATCAGTTTAAAAAACAAAACCGATAGAGACGGATTAGAAACCAATTGTCGCATCCATCCCCATTCTTTTTTATAATTTTGAAAGGTCACTCCTTCTGGGGAAATCACCACTAACCCTTTAACAACTTCAGGGTATTTCAAAGCGTAACTGCTGGCTATCCAAGCTCCCAAGCCATGACCGACTAAACACAATTCTTTGAGTTTTAGCGTCTGAATATATTCGGCTAAACACTCCACTTCTAAACTAATTGAAGGGTGAATTTTCGTAAAGGATCGAGACTCTCCACTGCCCAAAATATCCGGTGCAAAACAATGATGGTCAAGACTTAAATGCTGCATCAACGGAATCCATTGACCACTATCAATCCAAGACCCATGCAGAAAAAGAACCGCAGGGCCATAACCGACTTCACGCCAGAAAATCTGCCCTTGGGAAATTGAAATGCGAAAATGATGGAATGGTTGATACATCCTAATTTTTAATAGGGTGGACAAAACTTAACCCAGTATGGGATGGGTTTCTTCAAGCTAATGTTGTAAGACCCTTCAAATAGTCTTGAAGATGACGTTCACAGTCATGGCTGAAATCGGAGGGGAGGGATGTAACATCAAAGGCTTTAACCTCCGTAATTTCATGGATGTCCCGAACTTGACAGTTACCTTGAACATCCGCTTCCACGACAACACAAATAGAATGAACTCGCGGATCTCGATCCGGAGCAGAATAGACACCTACTAAACGTCGAATTTTTACTAATTCTAACCCAGTTTCCTCAGCCAATTCCCGTTTGATAGTGGTTGGGATATCTTCGCCCCAGTCTACCATGCCTCCAGGTAAAGCCCATTTACCATTGTCTCGACGTCGTACCAGAACAATTTTGCCATCGGGTAAAACGGGAATAATACTGGTTCCTGGGATGGGATGACGAAAAATAATCCCCAATACGGTTTGTCCAAAATTCCAAAAATGTTTGGCAAATGATACCACCAAAGCAGCCTTCCTCTCCTGGTGATTACAGGACTCTAAACATTTCAGGGTAAGATATTCACTGTTTTAAAGACTTGATCCCCTACACCCTATCCGCAGGAAAAGCACAGGATCAGGAAAACCCTATCCTTAAATATCCCGAAATCCACAGGCTTCTTTTGTACATCCGGGGGTATGATCACGGGGGTAAAAGTATAAAATCACCCATTTTCCGCGAAAATCACTTAAACGGATGAGATTTTCATCCGCGTCCGGTAAGATAAAGTCCGGTGCTAAATCACCTGGATTAAGGGTTATGTCCATGTTTAAATAATTTTAGCATCTTCCGCAAGAAGCCCCACGTCTGACCCGGTAGGGCAGCGTGAGATGAATTGCGGTCGGGTACTATGATTGTTGAATTATTGATTATAATAATTAAAAGGAGGTGATTTAAAGTGCTGAAGGCAACGAAAGTTAGACTCTACCCAACACCCGAACAAGAATTAGCATTGGCTAAGTCATTCGGTTGTGCAAGATGGTATTGGAATTTTGCCTTAAATGCCTGTATTCAGCACTATCAAGAAACCGGAAACAGCTTAAAACTAGCAACCTATAAGGGAATGCTCCCTCAACTCAAGAAAGAATATCCTTGGCTGAAAGAGGATTGTTATTCATCGGTTCTCCAGTGTGTAGCAATTAACTTAGATAAAGCTTACAAAAACTTTTTTGAGGGACGAGCTAAATTTCCCAGATTCAAATCAAAACATCATCAGCAATCTATCCAATATCCCCAGAGTGTTACCGTTGTTAATCAAACTCTAAAGGTTCCCAAGATTGGTGAAATTAAAGCAATAGTTCACCGGGAAATCACAGGAACAATTAAAACGGTAACAATTTCTAAAACTCCGACTAACAAGTATTTCGCCTCTATTTTGTGTGAAGTAGAAGCAATTGAGTTAAAGGAATCAGGAGATAAAATTATGGGGATTGATTTGGGATTAAAGGATTTTGCCATTGTTCATGATGGAGAAAATGTAACTAAATATTCCAACCCGAAACACTTCAAACGTCACCAGAAAAATCTAGCTCGAAAACAAAAAAAACTCTCTCGAAAAACT
>CAITND010000074.1 GCA_903893625.1 uncultured Oscillatoriales cyanobacterium | reverse complement strand
GAGTAAGTGTGGGCTTCCAACTTCGACGGGGATAGCATCTGATAGAACAGAAGTTTTACCAGATGACTTACATCCCCTCAGATTGGCAGTATCGCTAGTTCCTAACGACAAAATCCGCAAGGCTTCATTTTTGATATTGATTGAAGCATTTATATCTCGATCATGGATAGTTTGGCAATGCTCACAAGTCCAGTTTCTAATATCAAGCGGTAAGCTACTCACTTGATTTAGACAGACATTACAAGTTTTAGAAGAAGGGAAAAATCTATCAACTTCTAGGTAGGTTTTCCCTTCTTTTTCAGCTTTATATTTCAGCATTGTGCCGAACATTCCCCATCCACAATCACTAATCGCCTTAGCTAATTTATGATTTCTAACCAGATTCTTAACCCCTAGATCTTCTACAGCAATAATTTGGTTTTCATTAACTATCTTGCGGGATAGCTTGTGTAGAAAATCTTCTCGACAACAAGAGATTTTAGTATGGACTTTGGCTACTTTTAATCTAGCCTTTTGTCTGTTATTACTTCCACTTCGACTACGCTCAGTGCAAGCTTTCTGTTTTCGAGAAAGTTTTTGCTGCTTCCGCTTGAGATTGCGCTCATGTTTGGCAAAGTGTTTAGGATTGCTATATTTTGAACCCTCGCTAGTAATTGCAAAATGAGTTAATCCTAAATCAATTCCAATCGCTTTTCCATTCGTTGATGGGTTAGGTGTTTCCTTGCCGTCATCAACTAAGACAGAAGCATAGTATTTCCCATCATGATTCTTTGAAACAGTAACGGTTTTGATTGTCCCTTCAAATGGACGATGGCGACGACAATAAACTAACCCGATTTTACCGGGTAGTTTTAGGTGATCCCCTTCAAATTTAACGTTTTGGGGGTAACTAATTGATTGCTTACCATGTTTGGATTTGAATCGAGGTAATCTTGCCCGTTTTTCAAAGAAGTTTTTGTAAGCTGTAGATAAATTGAGAGCGACAACTTGCAAACATTGGGAATAAGCATCAGATAACCAAATATATTCCTTTTTCAGTTGAGGTAATAATCCTTGAATGGCTGCTCTTGATAATCCCTTCCCTGTTGTTTTATAGGTTTCTTGGCACAAGTTTAAGGCGTAATTCCAATACCATCGGCAACAACCAAAGCTCTTGGCTAAGGCTATTTGCTGCTCAATAGTTGGATAGATACGGTACTTGTAAGCCTGAAACATTATCGCTTTCAAAATCTTTGATATAATCTAACACATTCTTGTTAATTTTGTCGGTCAATCCCGACAAAATTAACTTGGGGATTAAAGCAACAGGCTATAATAATCATAAGGGGTTTTGTCCGTTAACGGTTGACCGTTGAGGGCGAGGTTTCCTCGCCCCTGCCTCCCCTGCCTCCCCTACTCCCTGCTCCTGTTCCTTTCAAAGCAGCAACAAGCTGCCTGTAAGCGATGTCTATTCATAAACGACTTCCTGAATCTATTCGTGCTGTAGGTGAAGAATTGCGGTTTCTCCTTCAACCGCAAATTTGGGGTTCCATTAGCGTCCTGACAGTGGTGGGAATTTTCTTTTGGCAGTTTTCCGAACACCCCGAATGGTTTAGCCTGGATCAAGAGTCAACGATTAATAATAGTAGCTCCGGGACTCAACTCACCCCGGAAGAAAAATCGATTGCTGCGGATATTGATAGTTCTAAAGTATTACTAGACGAGTTAAATAGTAATAATTCATTAATTGCACCTTTGAACACAACAATATCCTTGGGAACGGACTTACTGAAACAAGCTCAAGATTCAGCTAAAAAGTCTGAACCCGCCTCTGGGTCAAATCCAATATTAGAGAGTTTACTTTCAGGATCACGATTAGGAACTCAACCGCCTGTACAGGAAAATTCCTCAACCTCTTCTAATCGTCTTAATTCTGTTTCTGGTAATACCCCAACCCCGATTAATTCCAACCACAACTTAGATTTAAAGGGTTTAGAATCGCCCTCGGCGGAAACCGCAAATTCTCCAACCGCGACAACTGCCTTACAACAAGCCATGCAGAACTCTCTGCAAAGACAAGAGACAGGAAACAGCGATCTCGCAGTATCCTCAACGACTTCCAGAGAAACGGCTACAAACTCAGAAATCCAAGGTTCAACGCCATTAATACCTTCTTCAAATCCGCTCACAAATCCCAACTCAGCGTTAAATCCCCTCTCAGGAACAACGGTAGGTCTAACACCGTTTACAGGAACCTCCACTATTACAGGACAGACAACCCAACCCAGTTGGAGTGTTCCCAGAAGCAACACAAACCCTGCTGTGGGTACAGTTACCCTTCCGGTTCAGAATCCCTATCAAACTAACCTGACCCTGCCTCCCGTTGTTCCGACTGTGCCAACAGTAACACCCGGAACGGTTCATAACCCAGGATACTCTAACCTTAATTCCTATCCTATAAATAATACTGTGCCATTCTATTCTGTCACGCCGAATACAGGCAGTTACAGCACGGTTCAACCCCTTCAACCGAATACTTACATGACCCCTAATAATATGAATCCCAACTTACAACGGGGTCAAATTAACCAAAACCAACCTAATTTTTCTGTTCCTAATCGTGTTCCTGGTCGTTATATTGGAGGGGGGGAAATTAATACTTTTGCCAATCCTTAGTTTTAAAGCCAACTGAGGATAGGGAATGGGGAATAGGGAATAGACATCTTACCTATTACCTATTACCTACTATTTTATGGGGGATAATCCATAAATCCAAACGATTAATAATGGGGTGACAATGGTTAAAATTAAGTTTAGGGGAGCTCCCACACGGGTAAAGTCGAAGAATTTGTATCCCCCTGGACTGTAAACCATTGTATTCGTTTGATAGCCAATAGGGGTCATATAACTATTAGAAGCTGCAAACGTCACCGCATACATAAAGGCAAAAGGATTTAAACCTAATGTTATTGCTACTTTTACCGCAACAGGAATCATTAATACCACCGTTGCATTATTAGACAGAATTTCTGTCAGAATGGATGTGGAAATATAGAAGAATAATAAAATCCAATAACCGGATAAATGACCTCCAAAACCAACTAAAGTATCCGCTAACCATTGAGTAGCACCGGATTTATCCATCGCTATTCCTAATGGAATTAATCCCGCTAATAAAAACACAACATCCCAACGAACCGCACCATAAATTTCTCCGGGTTTTATACATCCTGTAATCACCATTAAAATTACACCTGCTAAGGCGCTGACTAAAATCGGCATTAAATCAAAAGCTGCTACAACAATAACACCTAAAATAATTGCTAGTGCAATCCAAGCTTTATTCTGTCTGAGAGTTTCTACATCTCGTTCTTCTAAAACCAGGAGTTCCCGTGTTGTTTGTAACCCAATAAAACTTTGTCTTGGCCCTTGTAGTAATAATAAATCTCCAAATCGTAAGGGAACTTTCCCTAATCGTCCTTGGACTAATTCGGAACCTCGACGAATTGCTAAAACCGTTGCATTGTAGCGTTGACGGAATCTTAAATCTTTTAAGGTTGTTCCAATTAATCGGGAATTAGATAAAATCAAAACCTCGGCTATTTTTTCTTCCCCAGAACTCAAAACGGTTTCTAAAGATTCCTCTTTAAATTTAATATCGGGAAGAATATCTAACCCTTTTTCATCTCGAATCTTGAGTAAATCTTCTCGATTACTGCGAACAATTAAAATATCCCCGGCACTCAATACTTTATCGGCTAAAGGTTGAGGAAACCGCATATTATTTTGAATTAATTCAAGCACATCTAAATCAAATTTGCGTTGAATTTCACTTTCTTTAAGGGTTTGTCCAACTAGGATAGAACGGGGAGTAATGACCAGTTCACTGACATAATCTTTTAACCCATATTCTTGTTCAAGAATATCGAAATTGGCAGGTTTGCGGTCGGGTAAGAGTCGAGGGGCAATAACAGCCAAATAAATTAAACCGATAATAAAAGTGATAATGCCTAATAGGGTAAACTGAAATAACTGAAATTCCCCATATCCCAGTTGTTTAGAAATGCCACTGGCTAAAACGTTAGTGGAAGTACCAATTACGGTAATCATTCCCCCCAAAACAGTTACATAGGATAGGGGAATTAATAATTTCGAGGGAGAAATTCTTTGCTTGCGACACCAATCTTCTACAATCGGTAAGAAAATTGCGACAACCGCCGTATTATTAATAAAAGCGGTAATGGGGCCAACAATTAATCCCATAACTAAAATTTGTTGACTGGCGGTTTTTCCTCCCCATTTTAATAACCAATCTCGAACGGTTTGTACAACTCCTGTTTTTGTAATTCCCGCACTTAAAATAAACATTGCCATCACCGTAATTGTGGCAGAGTTGCCAAACCCTGATATGCCTTCATCGGGTGTGACTAACTTCAAAATCATTAAAACAACGGTGACAGTTAGGGCTGTCAAATCAACAGGAAGCCACTCAAAAATAAAGGCAATTAAAGCCAGAACAACAATACTAAGCGTCAGAACAATATTAGTCATGCAAGGTGAAATTGGATATTAGGTGTGTGGAACAGGCATCTTGCCTGTTAAGTGGGGTTTGTGGAACCTCTCCTGCTCCCCCTACTCTCCTTTAAGATTTAGGGGCGGGTGAAGTTGTCGATTTCGGGGAAGGAGAAGCTTTAGGAGAGGGACTAACCGTAGGGGCTGCGGTAGGGGCGGGTGAAACGGTTGTATTGGGGGCTGCGGGAGTGCTAACGGCTGGAGTTGCCGCAGGATCTCCCATAATACTTGGATTTCCATTATCGTAGAATCCCGCTAAACAGGCAATCATCATCGTGGCTAATGTTCCAGCAAATAAGGCTTTCCAACCTAATTCAGAAATATCTTTCCGGCGCGAAGGAACTAAACCCACCATTCCGCCGACAAAAATTCCCACCGAGGCAATATGGGCAAAACCGGATAAAGCATAACTAACAATTAACACTGTTCTAGGCGTAATTAATCCTTCTTTTGCGGCTTCTGCTAAGGCTTGATAGGGAGGAATTGCTGTTTCTAATAAACGACGACCAATAATCACAGAAGCTGTCCAAGAGTCATCAAAGGAAATTCCGGTTAAAATCGTTAAGGGATAAAAAATAAATCCCAAAATATTCGCTAAAGTTAGGACTTGAAAAACATCTCCAACGGGACTCGGTAACAGACCTAACCAACTGGAAAATTGGTTAATTAAAGAAACTAATCCCAAAATTAATATCAGAACCGCAGCAATAGCAACGGACATTTTTACGCCATCTAATGCCCCAATAATAGCAGAATCTAGGGGGCTAACTCGTTCTATAAGTTCACCACCAACGGTTTCTAATTGGGGTTCTTCGCCTTCATGAGTGATTAAGTTTTCTTCGGTTTTTTCTTCGGGTAGCATCCCTAATGTTAGGGGTTTTTCGGTTTCAGGAACTAATATTTTAGAAATGACAAAACAGGCGGGAATTGCCATAATAGAAGCTGAAACTAAATGCCCTAAAATATTCGGAAAAACAGGTTTTAAGAAACTGACATAAATGGCGAGAGTGGATGAAGCTGCCGTTCCAAAACAACAAGTTAGAATAGCACAGAGTTCAGAACGGGTCATTTTTTCTAAATAGGGCTTGACCACAATTGCGGCTTCAATTCCGACAAAAATATTCGCCGCCCCGCTTAAGGCTTCTGCCCCACTTAAGCGCATGGTTTTATAGAATAACTTAGCAAAAACATTCGTAACAATTTGAATAACACCTAAGTTATATAACAGTGCCATTAAACCGGAGAAAAAGATTACCGTTGGTAAGGCTCTAAATGCAAAAATATAGCCTAAATTGATATCTGGGGTTTGTCCTGGAAGGGGAACAATATTTTTTCCAAAGACAAATCTAGCCCCGGTATCAGCAGCATAAAATAAACTATCGAGAAGACTACTAAACCATTCTAAAGCAGTTCTTGTGGGAGGAAATAAAAACACTAGAAAGGCTAAAAATAATTGTAGGCCAATTCCTAAACCCATTGTTTGCCAAGGAATAACTCGTTTATTTTCTGAAAATAACCAAGCAATAAAGCAAATGCCAAAAATCCCTATAAATGAAATGAGATTCAAGTAAGTCATAAGTGGTTTTTGTCGGATTTATTGATTGTATTCTGATTTCGTTCACCCTTTGTTCTTGTGCAAACCTACCATTAACCTTGTTAAACGTCAATCTGGGACAGCGAGAAAATAGGGAACAGCTTAACTGAGAACGGCCTAACTCGGAATAGAGAACCGGGAATAAGGCATGGACAATAGATCAATACTTCTATCTCTTTAACCCTTAAAATCCGTTTAAAAATGGGTTCCCTATTCCCTATTCCCTATTCCCCATTCCCTATTTATATTGATTGTCGGTAACGAACAAACCACTTATAAACCACTTTTTCCATTTCAATCCAGACAAACATTAAGGCACTAAAACCAAGACAAATTGATAATTCAGTGAAACTCAAAAAGTGAGTTCCAAAGAAACTTCTTAATGGTGGGAAATAAATTAATAGTAACTGAAGAACCGTAGTTAACCCAACAGCACCCCACAAATAAGGATTGGTTTTAGGATTCATTTGAATAGTCAATTGAGTATCGGAACGCACCGCTATCGCATGACCCATTTGGGCTAAACATAAGGTTGTAAACACCATTGTTTTCCAACGTTCGGGGTCAGGAGTGCCTTGAGTATGGTTATAAGCCCAAACCATCAAAACAATCGTTAAAATGGCAAAAACAATCCCAATTCTTACCATATATAACCCTAATCCTCGCGCAAAAATACTTTCACGGGGATTATAGGGAGGACGTTGCATTACCGCAGGTTCGGCGGGTTCCATTGCTAATGCTAAAGCTGGGAAACCGTCAGTAACGAGGTTCATCCATAAAATTTGTAAAGGTGTTAACGGCACACCCCCGCCTAAAAGAGGAGAGGCAGCAATCACTAACACTTCCCCAATATTACTACCAAGAACATATTTAACAAAACGGCGAATATTACTATAAACAACTCGCCCTTCTTCTGTCGCTGCAACAATTGTGGCAAAGTTATCATCCAATAAAATCATATCACTGGCTTCTTTACTGACATCGGTTCCGGTAATTCCCATCGCAATGCCAATATCTGCCTGTTTTAATGCGGGAGCATCATTAACACCATCCCCCGTCATGGCGACAAATTCACCGTTCTTTTGTAACGCTCGAACAATGCGAAGTTTATGTTCAGGAGAAACCCTGGCGTAAACACTCACTTGTTCAACTTGTTGTTCTAATTCGGTTTGACTGAGTTTTTGTAATTCTTGACCCGTTAAACTCAGAGCATTTTCTGTCGCAATACCTAAATCTTGGGCTATCACTTTCGCCGTTAATTGATGATCTCCGGTAATCATCACCGGGCGAATTCCCGCTTCTCGACAGCGTTTAACCGCTTCTCGCACTTCAGGACGGGGCGCGTCTAACATTCCTACTAATCCTAACCAAACTAATTCCTGTTCGGCGGTTTCTTCATTGCCCTCTTCTGGTAATCTTGTTAAAGATCGAGTGGAAAATCCCAAAACTCGTAACCCTTTCCCCGCCATTTCATTATTTTGATCCAGAATATGTTGACGGTCGGCTTCAGTTAAAGCAACGGTTTGATTACCCACAAGAACAGAAGCACATTGAGCTAAAATTAACTCCGGTGATCCCTTAGTAAATATGACAAACTCTGCATCAGATTCTTGATTTTCAAGGCCTTGAACTTGACAAATTACACTCATGCGCTTCCGTTCTGAGGAGAAAGGAATTTCAGCAACACGAGGGGTTTGTTGATTGTGAATTTCTCGAAATAAACCTGCTTTTCCGGCTAAGGATAATAACGCCCCTTCGGTGGGATCTCCCAAAATGATCCATTGATTATTATCTTGTTGTAATTGAGCATCATTACACAAAACACAGGCATTTAAAATCGGTTCTAAAACTGGGGAAGGGGACGATGTTAAATCGTTATTGCTGACCGTTGTTATAGATTTTAATTCTCCAACCGGATCATACCCTTCTCCAGTGACTTGAAATACTTGATCAAAGGTATAGACCGATTGCACCACCATTTTATTTTGGGTCAGTGTTCCGGTTTTATCCGAACAAATCGTCGTTACAGAACCCAGGGTTTCCACCGCAGGCAGTTTACGAATTAAGGCATGACGTCGTACCATTCTTTGTGTGCCAATGGCTAAAGTAACAGTCACCACCGCAGGTAAACCTTCGGGAACAACAGCCACCGCCATACTCAGGGATACTTCTAATAAATCTTCTAAACTACTAAAACTGCCCGTTTTGATCAGGCCACCCACCACAATTAAGGCAACCAAGGCCAAAGACCCACTGACTAAAACATTCCCTAACTGCGTCATCCGTTGTTGGAGGGGAGTCGGTTCAGTTTCTACCCCTTGAATCATTTCCGCGATGCGTCCCAGTTCCGTGGTCATTCCGGTATTGGTGACGATGACTTGTCCCCGTCCCTGGACAACTTCCGTCCCCATGAATACCATATTAACCCGATCGCCTAAAGGGGCATCTTCAGTTAACTCAATACTCGGTTTTTTAATTACCGCTTCTGCTTCCCCCGTTAAGGCAGCCTCACGCACTTGCAAATTTTGGGCTTCAATTAGGCGACCATCGGCCGGAATTTGCACTCCAGCCTCCAGAAACATGATATCCCCTGGAACCAGTTCTTTCGCTGCCAGTTCTAGCATCTTATCGTCCCGCACCACCCGAACTCTAGGGGAAGACATTCGTTTGAGGGCGGCTAAAGCCTGTTCTGCACGGCTTTCTTGGAAATAGCCCAACATCCCATTCAAAATCACAATCAAAAAAATAGCAACGGCATCCTTGGGGAAGTTTCCTTTGCGAAAATCAATCACGGCGGATACAATGGCCACAGCAATCAGCATCACGAGCATAATATTCGTGAACTGATCCCATAGAATCTCCAAGGTACTGCGACCAGGAGCCTCTTTTAATTCATTCAGACCATACTGTTCCTGACGTTGAGTTACCTGTTCTGACGTTAACCCGGTTTCAGGGTCGCTGTCCAAGACTTTGAGAACTTTGTCAGCAGCAAAGGTGTGCCAAGTTTTGAGGGGTTCTAAGGTCGAATCAGAAGACATTGATGAAGATTCGGGAGATACCATTGTCTACTTCCTAAACGTTCTAGCTAATCTACTTTAACTTACGAGGGGGTTTGGGGGAGCGATAAGTCCCACGCTGAATTTCACGCCCGCCAAAAAATAACCAGAAATCAGCGTGGGATACTTCGACAAGCTCAGTAACAACACGGACTCCCCCAAGTTAATTTTGTGCGGTCAATCCCGACAGAATTAAAAATGTCATGTTAGACTTTATTAAAGGGTTTTGAAAGTCACAATGTTTCAGGCATACAAATACCGTATCTATCCAACGATTGAGCAGCAAATAGCCTTAGCCAAAAGCTTTGGCTGTTGTCGTTGGTATTGGAATTACGCCCTGAACTTATGTCAAGAAACCTATAAGACAACAGGAAAAGGATTATCAAGAACAACTATTCAAGGATTGTTACCTCAACTAAAAAAGGAATATCTTTGGCTAACAGATGCTTACTCCCAGTGTTTACAAGTTGTCGCTCTCAATTTATATACAGCTTACAAGAACTTTTTTGAAAAACGAGCGAGATTACCTCGATTCAAATCCAAACACGGTAGACAATCAATCAGTTATCCCCAAAACGTTAAATTTGAAGGGGATCATCTAAAATTACCCGGTAAAGTGGGTTTGGTTTATTGTTGGCGCCACCGTCCATTTGAAGGCACAATCAAAACTGTTACTGTTTCAAAGAATCCCGATGGAAAATATTATGCTTCTGTGT
>CAITND010000073.1 GCA_903893625.1 uncultured Oscillatoriales cyanobacterium | reverse complement strand
TAGTTTGGGTTTTTCTGACTCGTATGGCAAAGAAAGTTTCTCAAACTGTCTATCAGTTAAAAGCTAGTTTGTTAGCAGATTACCTCAGCCAAGAGCTTATACATCCCTCTCTCAAACTTTCATTTATTTAGTTTACTCATCAATTCAAACACAGATTGATTCTCTGTTTATAAGCGCGATCGCGCGTCTGTCTGAATCAGGCGATCGCCTGATCCTTAATGCGCTATATAGCGTCCTTGCGTAAGTCCTGAATTTGTCATAAGAATCAGAGAACAGAGAAATTGTACTCTAATAAAAAAGCTCAAGCATTGCTGCCTGAGCTTTTTTATATTAGATGAAATCTAGGAACTGATCCGGGTCAATCCTAATCGGAGTGACCAGTCCAGAAGCAATTTAGTAGCCACCACGACGATTACCACCGCCACGAGCGCCACCACCACCACCACCAAAGCTATTACCACCCCCTGAATTCTCACGGGGTTTGGCTTTATTCACTTTCATGTTCCGACCCATCCACTCTGCGCCATCGAGATCATCAATGGCTTTTGATTCCTGTGCTTCAGTTTCCATTTCCACAAAAGCAAAGCCCCGCACCCGACCTGTTTCCCGATCTTTGGGAAGCTGAACCCGTTTTACCTCGCCATATTCTGCAAAAACGGTGGTTAGATCTTCTGGGGTAACTTCATAAGAAAGATTGCCGACATAAATAGACATGGGGTAGCTCCAAAATCAAGACAGTGCAGAGGTTGGAATTTCGGAGAGAAGCCTGTCCAAACCAAACGGGAAATGCCCATCAAGACTACAAACAAAAGCTACAACCGAATTTTACTCTCACTGATTACTCTAGCACAATCTGTTAGAAACAGGTAATAGAATATAGATCTCCTGTTGTAATGTGATCAAATTAGTCATGGTTTCTTGATATAGCAGGGAACCGGGAACCGGGAACCGGGAACACCGGAGGAAAAGATTTCACCGTCTAGGTTTGAGGATCAGTCTATGTCCTAACTGCCAGTCGCGATTGCTATAACTTGAGGGATTTTTTAAAATTATATCCCCTCAAACCTAAGACGGCGATGATTCAACTTTTGTGGTTCCAGGTTTGCTGATGTTTTTCAGAACGGAATGGGATCATAATCGGGGTTATCCGGTTCGCTGTTTGGAGTCGTTCTACTGGGGGTGGAAGTAGTGGGAGAGCGACGGGGTTCTAAAGGTTCTTCGGAAACAGGGGGAGGAGTGCTAGCGCGACGAGAACCCAAAGCAACAACTTTATTGGGTGTGGCCGCTGGATCGGAAGGATAGGGTTGGCTTTTCAGATCCGTCTGTACGGGATAGATGCGTTGAGCCGTTAATTCCGCGCGTTTTTCTTTAAACCCTTCTTGTCGTTCAATCATATTCATTCCCAAACGACCTTCGATGATGATTTGATCCCCTTGATGGTATTTTTCATGCACTTCTTGGGCAAAATTCCCCCAGGCGATCACTTTTAAGGTGGCTGGCGGATCAACCTCTCGCGCTCCGGGAAACTGAACTAACATTTCTGTTAGGGCGATTTGGTTATCGGGAGTGTAACGAAGTTGCGGATCTTGAATAATCTCCGCCATTAGAATAATAGTGTTCATGCGTTAATCAATAAATTTGCAGTGCGAGTGTCCTCACTCGCTATTAGTAAAACTCTCTCAAAGAGTTGAGTTTTTTTTATCATGACATTTTTAATCGCAAATTCAAACTATTTTTCTGTTGATTTGTTTCTTCAAATGTCTTCGGTGTGCTCCATACCTTGAGATTGATTGACAAAATCATGGACTAAATTGCGATATTCTCGCAAGGTGGTATCAACCCAATCTCGATCGACACTATTGGCAAAAATATGAACCATCGGTTCTCCCGCATCGGGTAAAATTAAAACCCAGTTATCATCTTGGTAGTTAATTAACTTGACCCCATCAATTAATTCTAAGTTTTCGGGGGAATGGGTTTCAACTAAATGTCGCATCAATGCCCCTTTGATTGTCCAAGGACAACGCACGGTATATCGACGATGAACAACATGGGGTAAATCAGCCCGCGCTTGGGTGAGCGATCGCTCTTGGCTAGTTAACATTTCAATAATTTTAGCAATCGAAAACATGGCATCAAACCCCGGATGCAGTTGCGGGAAAATAAACCCCATATCGCCACTGCCTCCTAAAACGACGTTAGGATAGCGGTGACAAGCTTCCATTAAGGCGGTAGGATTGGCTTTGGTGCGAATGACTTTAGCATCATAACGACGGGCAATTTGTTCGACCGCCGCCGAAGTATGGACTGGAACAACCACCACACTGCGGGGATGGGAAGTTAAGACCATATTCACCATCAGAGAGGTTAAGGGTTCCCCTCTGATGGGACTTCCGGTTTCATCAACTAACATAAATTGTTCGCCATTGGCATAGACTTGTGCCCCGAAATTGGCGCGTAAGGCTTCTACAACTCGCCCTAATTGATCGAGTAAATTTTCCCGTTCAGGAACGGATAAGGCGGTGTGATTTAAACTAGCATTTAAAACCACTGCATCACAACCAAATTTAGCTAAAAGTTGCGGTAAAATTGCCCCAGAAACGGCATAAACATAGTCAATTACAACCTTGGCATTACTGTAGCGCAATACTTCAATATTGATATGTTTAGCAAAACTTGTACTATAAATATCGAGTAAATCGATCGCATAACTAACGTTGCCAATTTCGGGAATTTGCGCCCGCCGTAAATCTTCTTTAAAATAAGCCCCTTCGATTTTTTTCTCTTTGGTTTTGGTAATATTAATCCCTTGATTATCGAGAAATTCAATTAACAGATAATCTGCCCGTTCTGGGGAAAGTCGAACATGAATTCCTCCGGCGACTTTTAAGGTGGGAATAGCGGTGCGAGTGATAGGAATGGCTGTGGCATCTAAGTTAATAATATTAATCCCAACGGACATTAAACCTGCCACTAAAGAACGAGTTACCATTCGAGAAATCGGCCGTTGATCACGGGAAATCGCCACCAGAGAACCGGGTTTTAAAGTTGATCCATAAGCAGCACCCAATTTAACAGCAAATTCGGGAGTAATATCAATATTGGCTAATCCTTGCACCCCCCGTTGACCAAATAAATTGCGTTGGGCTGTATTCCCCCAAATTAAATTAATATTCAGCGTCGCCCCGGATTCGATTTTTTTACTCGGCCACACCCGCACCCCCGGACTAATTAGGGCTTCTTCCCCAATACTGGATAAAGAACCCACCACCGCCCCTTCTAGGATATGGGCGCGACGACCGACACGGGCGCCTCTAGCAATTACACAGGCCCGTAAATGGGCATCATCCCCAATAATCGCCCCATTCCAAATAATTGGCCGTTTAATATTGGCATCAGCCCCGATGGTGATATTATCCCCAATCACGGTTCCCGCTTCAATTTGCGCCCTCGCACCAATGCGACAATTGCGACCAATCAACACGGGGGATTCGATTTGGGCCGTTTCATCAATATAGGTGTTTTCGCCAATCCATATACCAGGAAAACGTTCAGGATAGGGAATATTGAGTTTGACTTTCCCGATTAAGGCATCATAATGGGCTTCTCGATAGACATCTAAATGACCAATATCACACCAATAGTTATTGGCAATAAACCCATACATGGGTTCTCCTTTTTCCAGGAGTAAGGGGAATAAATCTTGGGAAAAATCACACTCTTGATCAAAGGGAAGATATTCTAAAACTTCTGGTTCTAAAATATAGGTTCCTGTATTCACCGTATCGGAAAATACTTCACTGGCGGATGGTTTTTCTAAAAAACGACTAATGCGATAATTTTCATCGGTAATCACGACCCCAAATTCAATCGGGTTGGGCATTCGGGTTAAAATCAATGTGGCTTTGGATTGTTTACGGTGATGGAATTCAATGGCGGCGGTTAAATCAAAATCGGTGACACTATCTCCACTAATTACTAAAAAAGTTCGATCTAAAAGTTCAGCAATATTTTTCACACAACCTGCGGTTCCCAGAGGTTGATCTTCTTCTACCGCATAAGTAATTTGTACGCCAAAATCACTGCCATCATGAAAATATTCTCGCATGACATCAGGAAGATAATGCAGGGTGGCAATCACTTCTGTAATATTATGTTGTTTAAGTAAATGAATAATATGTTCAGCAATGGGACGATTAAGTATCGGTACCATCGGTTTAGGAAGATCGCACGTTAACGGTCGCAGTCGTGTTCCCGATCCACCCGCCATTAGCACTGCTCGCATATATCCTCCTGACTGATTTCGGCTAATTTATTATCCCAGCTTTCCCGATTTGATCACAGCTAGGTTTAAATAAATATGTTGAAATTAAAAACCTACTAAATAATAGAATAGCAAATTTCTTATTGAATCGCTAAAAATATTAAAATGATTTCCTATTTTAATCGTTAATTTTTATTAAAATCTCCAAATCTTCCCCTGAAGGTAGAAGTCACCAGTCTATCGCTTAATGGGTCAATTCCCAGGCTTTTTGTCTACCGGAAACGCCGGAATCTTGTACAAGCGGGTCAAGGGGATCAATCCCCCATCGGTTGTAAAGTACAATTCTCTGAGATTAACTGCTAAAATAGAACAACGTTGACTTGTAGATAATCCTTTACGGCAAAATCCTTTAGCTATGAGTTCCCTAATTACCCTGCTATTGATTGCTATTTATGGTGGTGGAATCTGGAAGTTTTGGACAGGGTTTGAAAAGACCGACTTCAACCCCAGTTTCCAGAACCGTCTCATTCTCTCATTGTTATGGCCTGTGTTGGTATTCAATTCCTCCTATCGGAAAAACTTTACCAAAGCATTAAAAGGCTCAAGATAGAGTTATATCGATAATGAATGTCTAAATCTTCTAATCCATCCAATTTTTTCAGTTTGTCTGTGGGTTCCGATCCCTTGGAAACAGCGATCAACTCCGTTGCCTATCGCTTTAACCGAGAATATCAAGGGGAAGCCTTTGATTTACCCCCAGAAGTGGAGGCGATGGCAATTTTCCGCGATCGCATGGCGGGAACTTTATCAGAAAAAATCACTTCTCCCTTTTGGGAAATTGCCAAACCAAAAAAAAATCAGCACTGTTTAGATATCGGTTGCGGAGTTAGTTTTCTGATTTATCCTTGGCGAGATTGGGAGGCTTTATTTTATGGTCAAGACATTAGTAACATTGCTAAAGATGCTCTGACGATTCGAGGGCCACAGTTAAATTCTAAACTGTTTAAAGGGGTAAAATTAGCCCCTGGCCATAAACTACAATATGAAGATCATCAGTTTGATTTGGCGATCGCAACGGGATGGAGTTGTTACTATCCCCTCAGCTATTGGGAATTAGTCTTAAAAGAAGTCAAACGAGTGGTTAAACCCGGTGGAGATTTTGTGTTTGACATTCTAATTCCCGATGCCGAATTAGCTGAAGATTGGGCAATTTTAGAAACCTATTTAGGCACAGAAGTTTTCTTAGAACCCTTAGAAAATTGGGAAGAAATTATTAAAGCCACAGGTGCTAAAATTTTAAAACGCCAGCCCGGAACGTTATTTCAACTCTATAAAATCCGCTTTTAAACGGAATCATGATCATTGACCTATTGTTAATGGGTGCACTAGGATTTCTCGGAAGTTTTGGTCACTGTTTGGGGATGTGTGGCCCCTTAACTGTTGCCTTTTCTTTTTCCGATGAATCCCTATCCCCTGGCAAAATCCCGTTACAATTTCACCTTTTATTAAATTTAGGTCGAATTCTCAGTTATGCCTTAGTTGGAGCCATGATTGGCGGGTTAGGTTCGGTTTTAATTGCCAGTGGACAAATAGCCGGAATTGGCAGTATTTTTCGCCAAGGGATTGCCATTTTAACGGGGATCATGTTAATTATTTTAGGACTCGCCCAAATTAATCCCACTGTCTTTCATCGGTTGCCAATTTTCCATCCCTTATCCCCTAAAAATTTACATAATCACCTGAGTAAACTCATGGTAAATGTGTCTTTACAAAATCATGCTTTTACTCCCCTATTATTGGGATTAATTTGGGGATTTATTCCCTGTGGTTTTCTCTATACTGCCCAAATTAAAGCCGCAGAAACGGGAAATTTATGGTTAGGAATGCTAACGATGTTAGCTTTTGGGACAGGAACTTTACCCACTATGTTAGGAGTGGGATTGTTAACAGAAAAATTCACCGCCGACCGTCGCAGTCAACTGTTTAGACTGGGAGGATGGATTACTTTATTAATCGGAATCTTAACCGTATTAAGAACGGGAAATCATGTTGATTATACGGGTTATGGCTGTTTAATTTGTTTAATGTTAGCCTTAATTGCCCGTCCAATTAGTCGATTATGGTCATATCCTTTAAAATATAGACGAGTCTTAGGAGTGGGGGCTTTTGTATTAGCAATTGTTCATACAGTGCAAATGTTAGATCATACCTTTCAATGGAATTTAACAGCCTTTGAATTTATGATTCCCCAACATCAAGGAGGAATTCTGGCGGGAGGGTTAGCATTCATGTTAATGATTCCTCCTGCAATTACCAGTTTTGATCCTATCCAAAATTACTTAGGAATATTCTGGCGCAAAATTCATTTATTAGCGGTTCCCGCCTTAATTTTAGCGGTTATTCATACTCTATTAATTGGATCTAATTATTGGGGAGGATTTGATGTTACAATTTTTGGTAAATTCAGAGTGGCTATCCTGACCTTTTTAACCTTAGCGGTATTATGGGTTCGGTATCGTCCCGTTTGGTCATTATTTGGGTTAAAAAAATTTTATGTTGCACCCCTTAAGCAAAAATAAGTCCTTAAAATTATTATTAATTGTTGGAACATTTCTCTGTTTTCAACCTCTGCAAAAACTTCTCCATTCTAACCCTGCTATTGCTCATGAAGTGGAAGTGTCTGGAGATGTGGCGGTAACGTTCCACTTAGAACCCAATCATAACCCCCGTACCGGAGAAAAAGCAACGATTTGGTTTGCATTAACCCGTCGCGGCGGAAACATTATTCCCCTCTCCCAGTGTAATTGTCAACTGGCAATTTATCGAGAACCGCGTTCATCAAATCCTCAGCCGTTAATGCAACCCCAATTAAAAGCGATTTCCGCCGAAAAATATCAAGGTATCCCCGGAACAGAAGTGATTTTTCCCCAAGCGGGAAGTTATCAATTAGAGTTGAAAGGAACTTCCAAAGATAACAATAGTTTTAAACCCTTTAAAGCTAATTATTCGGTTACGGTGCGATAAATTTTAACCGATTTTTTTCACCTCTTAAGGGCGGGTTTGAGTTAACCTTTACTACTCATAAACAACCTCTTCAAACCCGCCTTATCGGTTAAATTAAGGTTCAATAAAATGTGCCCAAACTGAACCATCTGGCCCTGCAACTTGATTCATATAACCAGAGGAATAAATAATCCGCCGACCCTCGGTATTAGAATATCCAGTGTAGGCATCTCCCCAAGGATCATTAATAATATATCCCTGACTATTATAACCAATAACTGTGATAATATGACCCGATGGAGTCGTATCTACACCAATTACAACCGGACGACGATTAATTAATTCATTTTTCAAATCTGACCAATACCGAGTTGTGCTAAAACTGGTTTTAAATCCGTATGCGCGAATTAAAGCCGATAACACATCATGATCGGTTTGAGCACCTGTTCCGGCATAATTAAAACACCATTGTAATAATTCATCTTCTAATTGTCCGCCCCATTTTGGTCGTACTCCATAATAATACATTACCATTGCAATCGAAGTAACGTTACAAGTAGACCAATAAAAACGCGGATTATCTCGTTGAGAAAAATAGGGTACATTTAATTCTAATTGAGGCGGTAGGGGGTTAAAGGTTCGTCCTCCCCGTTTGAAGGTAATATACTGGGGGAAAATATAACCTGTATTGCCAAAATTAGGCAATTCTTCCAAGAGAGAAACCTTAATATGGTTATTTTCCAGACCATAACTTTTGACGCCATAAACCCGTCCTAACGGTAAAGTTGTGCGGTCAGATTCTTTTAATTGACTAGAATCAATTGGCTGTTTTTTCAAGATCGTTTTTTCTAATACAGTCAGGGTAATCGCATCAGGATCATAACCTATTTCTTGACCATCTCGAATTAATTTAACGTGCTGCCAATACACATAACCCACTGTGCCAAAACCCGGAATAGATTGGGCTAAAGTGACTCGAAAATGCCCTTTAACCGAGGCATAACCTTTAATAGAAAAGGTTTGTCCTAATAACAATTGTTCAAATTGTTGAGGATCTAAATTAGACGAATCAACAGGTCGCGCTTTAATTTTTGTGGTTTCCATGACTAACATTTGGGCTGTAACATCGGTATCGGGAACTTCATCAATATCAAAGCGAAACACTTCTGATCCTTTTTTTAACCTCACATAATCGGTATAAAGATAACCAAAGTTGCCAATAGGCGGAATCGTATTTTCTAAGACAACTTTTAGATGACCATCAACTAAACCATATTTTAATACTTTGAAGGTTTGACCCGCTTTTACCGCTACTTTTTGCCGTTGATTTAAGGAACCGGAATCAAAAGGAACGATTTTAAATAAGGTATCTTCAAGGATTTCTAAGGTTAGAGATTCTCCTACGGTCATGGCATTTTCACTAACCGTAATATTAATCACTTGACTAGCGGTAACATTCCCTTGCGAGTCAATCGCTTTTAATCGTAACCAACGATATCCAGTATCACTAAATCCTTTATTTAATTGGCAGTTCCAGGTACTTTCTTGCCAATCTAAACTCACATCAAAAGCATAACGATCTTCAGCAAATAGGGTGATCTCGGCGGTCGTTTTTGGATCAAAAGTTCCTTTTAAAACCACAGGAGTATTAACTAAAACTTCTGATAGCCCCTGATAAGTTAAGGTTTTATTGGAGGTTAAAGAAGTATTACCCCGATTCAGTACAATAAAATCAGGATACAAATATCCCGTATTCCCAAAATTGGGAAAATTTTCGGTGAAAGCCACTTTAATATGACCGTCTTCTGAGGTATAACTTTGTACCCCATAAACCATTCCAGCCGGGAGGGTAATTTTATCGGAGGCTTCTAGGTAAGCAGAATCTACGGGACGTTTTTTTAACGGGGTTGTATTAACAATAGTGCAGGTTATTGCATTATTATCAAAAGCAATTTCTTGACCTTTTTCTAATAGTTCAACGTGATACCGATAGAGATATCCTGATTTGCCAAAACCGGGAAATTCTTGATTGAGTGTGACGCGAAAATGATCGGCAATACAGGCATATCCTAACACCGTATAGGTGCTACCTTGAGGCATTTCAATATATTGATTCGATGCTAACTGAGATAAATCATCGGGTTTCAATTTGAGAGGGGTTGTTTGTGTCACCCACAACAGTTGACTCCCTGGAATATGATCGGGGAGTTGATTTTGATTAAACCATAATAGTTTTGCCCCTTTTGCCGCCACAACATGGGGTTGATAAACATAAACAAATTTTCCTAAATTGGGCAAGGGTTTATTCAGTTCGAGTTTAAGATGATCATTGACTAATTCTATTGTATCTACAACTAAACTTTCTCCTAGTTTTAGGGATTGTTTTTGTTGTTCATTTAATTGAGAAGAATCAATCGGCTTAACTTTTAAAACTGTATCTTGTTGAGGAATAATGGTATAATTAGATCGAGTATTAATCCCTTCTTGATTGACTGTACAATCAATCACTTGATCCCCAATACTATTATTTTGATGATCTTTTCCTTGCAGTCTCAACCATCGTTTTCCAGCCGTATTAAATCCATTTTCCAGACTCACTGACCAAATACCAGCTTGAGGATTAAAATCGACGGTCAGAGGATATTTATCTTCTGCCATAATAGAAACAGTTTGGCATTGTTGGGGATCATAAGTGCCGACTAAAACAGCAGGTTGATCAATTAGAATGTCTTTTGGGCCGAGATATGTCACCATGTTTACAACTCGCTCTTAATAGAAATGAATAAAGGGTTAAAATCAGTAAAAAACCGCCCCAGAAAATTCTACGGGCGGCAGGTTCAGAAACACGGATAATTTTGATTACAATTAACCGCCCAGAACTGCTAGAATATCTTGGGCATGGTTTGCAGTATTGACGGCTGTATCAACGTGAATAATTTTGCCGTTGCCATCAATTACATAAGTCACCCGTTTAGCATAGCCACCGCCATCTACATCATAGGCTGTGGTAATCGCTTTGTCAGTATCGGCTAATAAAGGGAAGGGTAAACTATATTTCTCAGTAAATTGTTGGTGGGAGGCTTCATCATCCGTGCTGACCCCTAACACAACAATATCTTTTCCTTGATAAGTTGTATAGTTATCGCGGAAACTACTAGCTTCTTTGGTGCAACCGGGGGTATCATCTTTAGGGTAGAAATACAGGACAACGGTTTTGCCTGCAAAGTCAGACAAAGACACGGTATTTCCATTAGTGTCTTTGACGGTAAAGCTAGGGGCATCTGTCCCAACTACTAAAGCCATTGTATTTCGTCCTCCTCAATTAGACTTAACTTGACGTTGACTGTCTTCAATTATTTTAATACATTTTGGACAATTTGAAAAAAATTCTCTGGTAGTTCTTGTTTTCTCTGGGACAGTTCTTAAAAACGGATGAGTAATTCCATTCTGAAATTAATTCTAATTAGAATTGGAGGCGGGTTTTCCTAAAATTGTAAATGACATTTTTCCTGTTAATCCGCTTTTCCAAGCCATCCCATCCTGATCTCGAAAAAATATTTTTAGATCGCCACCAAGTAACTGAGTTTTGGGATCAGTAGTCATCCATAACCAATCATCAGAATTACCCTGAGTATTATTAACAATTGAAAGTAAATAACGTCCCGCTTCCAAGCGAAAAGGTATCACCAGACCTACATAATTAAAAACAGGATGGGAAAACCGCTCAATATTCGTTTGCGTTTGGCGAACTTCCGTTAAGTTTACATCGATTTTGGGTGTAATTTCTGGAGTTCCCTCTACTATTTTAAAAATTCTGAGGGAAAATTTAGCATCGGACGGTTTACCATCGGGGAAATATTGACCACTCCAATGAATTTGATCAATTTCAACAAGTTCCTTTAGGGTAAATTCATGACCAATTTGTTGCTGTCCCGAAAAATATTTTCCATCAAAATCACTCAGTAATCCAAAGGAACCATTTCCTTCACCGGAGGCAAAAATCACCTCAGCTTGTACCGGAAGCAGGGAATAGTTAACCCCAATTAAACTACTCACAAATCCCGTTAAAAGGATCATACATGGCTGTAAAAGCTGCATTCTTCTGAACACCATAAAAATTTATATTTTTCCTAAAAAACTAAAATCAAGATACAATAGCAACTGTTGACTTAAGCGTGATGCTATTATGATCCAGGCTCCGATTCCAGACAGTAAAAAAGAACGAATTGGCCCCATAATATAAGCTAATTCCCATTGAGATTGTATTAACCAATTACCCCCCATTACTCATGTATCCAAACGTTACGATTATTCAACACCCTCTGATTCAACATAAACTCACCTTGATGCGACGGGAAGAAACCAGTACCGCCAAGTTTCGTCAATTGTTGCGAGAAATGAGTATGTTATTGGCGTATGAAATTACGCGAGATTTACCCCTGCGTAAAGAGTCAATTAAAACCCCTCTAGCTCCAATGGAAGCACCGATTTTAGCCTCTGAGAAAAAAATGGTAATTGTTTCAATTATGCGGGCAGGTCAGGGAATTTTAGATGGAATTTTAGAATTAATTCCTTCGGCGCGAGTTGGACATATTGGGTTATATCGAGATCCCAAAACTTTTATTCCAATTGAATATTATTTTAGATTACCCGATGATATCGAAGAACGGGAAGTTTTAGTTGTTGATCCGATGATTGCGACTGGAAATACGGCTGTTGCTGCTATCCAAAGATTGAAACAAACAAACCCTTTATCCGTGAAATTTCTGTGTTTAATTGCCTCTCCAGAAGGCATTGATCATTTCCATTCTTATCATCCTGACGTTCCCCTTTATACTGCCGCCATTGATGATCATTTGGATGAACACGGCTATATTATTCCAGGGTTAGGAGATGCGGGCGATCGCTTATTTGGAACAAAGCAATCATCTAATTTAGGAAATTAAAACAATGACAAAACCCCCAATTCTACGCAACTATATTAATGGTCAATGGTGTTTCTCTGAAGCCACAGAAACCCTAGATGTGATTAATCCGGCAACCTTAGAAATATTAGCAAAAGTTCCCCTATCTCCCGCAACAGAACTTAATCAGGCGGCGGAAATCGCCCAACAATCCTTTGATTCCTGGCGAAGAACTCCTGTTACAGAACGCATTCGTTATTTATTTAAACTGCGAGAATTGCTTGACCAAAATCAACAGGATTTAGCTCAAACTATTACCCTAGAATGTGGTAAAACTCTGGCTGAATCTGTGGGTGAATTACAACGAGCAATTGAAAATGTTGAAGTTGCTTGTGGTGTTCCCACCTTAATTCAAGGTTACAATTCTGAAGATATTGCCAGGGGAATTGATGAAATTATGATTCGTCAACCTCTAGGAGTTATTGCCATTATTACCCCGTTTAATTTTCCGGGAATGATTCCCTTTTGGTTTTTTCCATACTCGATCGCCTGTGGCAATACTTGTATTATTAAACCCTCGGAAAAAGTTCCCTTAACGATGCAAAAAGTTTTTGCTTTAATTGAACAATTAGGATTACCGCCAGGGGTAATTAATTTAGTCAATGGGGCGAAAGAAACCGTTGATGCTATTTTAGATCATCCTAATATTAAAGCGATTAGTTTTGTCGGTTCTACTCCGGTTGCCAAATATGTTTATAGTCGGGCAACTGCTAATGGAAAACGGGCACAATGTCAAGGCGGAGCTAAAAACCCGGTGATTATTTTACCGGATGCGGATTTAGAAATGACCACAAAAATTATCGCCGATAGTGCTTTTGGTTGTGCTGGACAACGGTGTTTAGCTACATCAATTGCCATTACCGTTGGTCAAGCAAAACAGAGTTTTACAGATGCGATCGCTGCCGTTGCTGAAACTCGAATTGTCGGCTATGGATTAGATAAAAATGTACAAATGGGAACGGTTATTTCTGCCCAAAGTAAAACTCGAATTGAAGGATTAATTCAACAGGGAAAAGACGAAGGAGGCAAAATTTTAATTGATGGTAGAAATCCTCGGATTTCCGGTTATGAACAGGGCTATTTTGTTCGTCCGACCATCTTACAAGATATTAACCCCCAGGGAAAACTCGCCCGCACAGAAATTTTTGGCCCCGTATTGAGTTTAATTCATCTGAATACGATTGAGGACGCGATCGCCTTTGTTAATCAAAGCGAATATGGCAATATGGCTTGTTTATTTACCCGCAGTGGGGCGGCGGCGCGACAGTTTCGTTATCAAGTTCAGGCGGGAAATATTGGGATTAATATTGGTGTTGCTGCACCGATGGCGTTCTTTCCCTTTAGTGGTTGGAAAGATAGCTTTTTTGGAGATTTACACGGTCAAGGACAACACGCCGTTGAATTTTTTACCCAAACTAAAGTTGTCGTTGAACGTTGGTTATCAGACTGGTCAAGACAATTTTAACCTAAGTTTATGGATAAAAGATCAATCGAAAAAAGTCGAAAATAATGAGGTTAGGAAAGTTGAGGGTTAAGGGCGAGAAGACCTCGCCCCTACCTGCTTTAATGGTGGTGGTGATGATGACCATGATCATGATCATGACTGTGATCATGGTGATCATCGTGGGTATGAACATTTGCCAAAGCAGGATTTACCGCTAATGCCATTTCATTAAATAGGGCTTCAATTTGAGGGTTTGCCCAGTCTGCGGCTATTTTCAGAAACTCTGGATGATCGTTGACACATTCCATTTGAATGTAGGTGATCTCAGAATATTTGCGACGTAAACCCTCAATAATATGTTCAACATCTAACAAAGTTTCATGGTTTTCTGTGGCAAATCCAATGGGCATAAATACAATTGCTTTTGCCCCTAATTCAATTAAATTATTAGCCGCCAGTTGAGCGTTAGGTTGTGTCCATTCAATTAACGGGGTATCATGGTTTAACCAACCCACAGAAATTAACGGATAACGGTTAATTAACTGTTCCCGTACCTGTTCATAAAGGGCTTGACTTTCATCAATTCCCGAAGTAAACCCTTTAGCTTTGTGGGGACAACCATGATTCATTAAAACAATGCCAATTTGAGAGGGAAGATAGGCTTGAATCAGGTCTTGTTGAATCTTTTCTTCCACTAACTTTTCTAGCAGTTGAATATAAGCAAGTTCATTATAAAATGAAGGAATATAACGTTGACCTTTTACCCAATGTTCATTTTCATCCGCTAATTTTGCTAAGGCTTTATTCACCTGTTCAACGGCAATTCCACTGGTGAAAATCGAGTCAACTACTAACAGAGGATAAATTAACAGTTTATCAAATCCTTCGGCTTGAATTTGAGTTAAAACCTGTTCAGGGAGAAAAGGAGCGCAAAAGTTAAAGGCTTTAAATACTTTAATTTGTTCGCCCCATTTTTCTTTTAAATGTTGCTCAATTCCTGCCCGTTGTTTCTCGAAAATTGCATTATGAGGGGAAATAAAATTCCCATGTTGATGACTCCATTCATGGAGATCAAACATTGCTAACAGTTTAGCCAAAGGCGGATAAATCCAAGTCGGAACAGGGGCAAATTTAGCGGTTAAAAGATTCAAAGCCTGTTCGTTATAATTAGCAAAGTCCTCATAACTTTCGACTTCACCATAACCCATGAGCAAAACCGCAACTCGATTTTGACCCTCTGTATGGGTAGATGCTGAAGTAATGGTTTCCAGTTTTTCAGGAGTCGCAACCACGTTTTTGTCCTCACGTTTAACTGCTGCTATCGAGTCTCTAAGGGGATGTTCCCTAAAGTAACTCTCCCTGATAGTTTAACATCCCCTACGGGGGGATGGGGGAGGGGGAGAAGGGGAGGCAGGGGAGGCAGGGGGACCACGGGTGGGCAACAGGCTTTGTTTACAGTACCACCGTTTACAATGAAGGAAGAATTGCACATACAACAGATGGCGGCAAAACCTATCATGACCTCATTATGAGCGGCGTGACAGGAACGGCAAGTATAACGGGCATCAATACCTTTGTTGACCTCTCTACCACAGGAGGGGCCGCTAATACGGCAATAGTATCTTTCGCAGCAGCGCAGACAGTGAACGGAGCCCTTTCTATTACCGGGGCGTCTGCAGTTCAGCGTCCGTGGGGGCAATCATCGGTTTTGGGAACAAGCAGAACCATCACCTGCAACGAAACAGTCAATATTTCAAAT
>CAITND010000072.1 GCA_903893625.1 uncultured Oscillatoriales cyanobacterium | reverse complement strand
GTTCTAATTGTATGGCTTCTTGTTTAAAAAGTTCCTCGGCTTTTTGTTGATTATTCGTGCCTTGAGCTTGGGGTAAAAATTGTTTAATTACACAATAGGGTTGAGACGGTTTATACTCATCAACCTCTAGAAACGTTCGACCAAAACCCCCTTGTCCTAATATTTCTAAAGACCGATATCGATCTGTTAACAGTAATTTAGAACCACACTTTTGACAAAAATTTGTCGTTTTCGGGTTGGGTTGGAGGCAATCAGGGTTAAGGCATTGACTCATGATTAAGTCTAGGGGTAATGAGATGCTAACTTAATTTTAGCAGTATACTCCAAGAAACCGGGTTTCTGCAATAACTTTTTTTAACTAATATAAACCTTAAATCAGAAACCCGGTTTCTGATCCCCACCCACATCTCAATTGATGTAAAAAACAAGTAAAATAATTTGAGTCATTATACAGAGGTTGTGTTGATGTCTTTAATACCATTTACCGAAGCCATAGAAGCTAATGTACTCCATGATATTCGTCTAATTGCAACGGATATCGATGGAACTTTAACAAAACAAGGAAAATTTACAACGGATTTATTACAAGCTTTATCTCAATTAAAACAAGCAAAAATCCCCATAATTTTAATTACAGGACGTTCTGCTGGATGGGTACAAGCGTTAAAACATTATCTTCCAGTGACAGGTGCGATCGCCGAAAATGGCGGATTATATTATCCCTTTGAGTCCGATCAACCTCAATTTTTAATTTCCTTAAATTCCCTCTCCCAACATCGCCAAAATTTAGCTCAAGCCTTTCAAATTCTCCAAGTCCAATGTCCTCACCTCCAAGCTTCCGCCGATAATCCTTTTCGGTTTACAGATTGGACATTTGATATTCAAAATATTAGTTTATCTGAAATTAAATTATTAACAGAACTCTGTGAAGAATTAGGCTGGGGATTTACCTATAGCACCGTTCAAGGTCATATTAAACCCAAAACCCAAGATAAAGCAACGGGATTATTAAAAGTAATTCAGCAATATTGGTCAAAATTAACCCCTGAACAAATTCTCACCGTTGGTGATAGTCCCAATGATCAAACCCTATTTAATTCTGAGTTATTCCCTCAGTCTATTGGAGTCGCTAATATCTTAGAATATAGTGATCAATTAACCCATAAACCCCGTTATATAACCGCAGGTTCAGAAGTTGAGGGATTTTGTCAAATTGTGAAAGTTTTAAATTCCTAAGATATAGTGCTTAACTTGAACCCATCGAACTCACGTTGTCTTAAACTGATAACTGATAACTGATAACTGATAACTGATAACTGATTACTGATTACTGGTTACTGGTTACTGATAACTGTAAGACGCAATATTGTACCCCAACATCAAAAATACGAGTCCCCCCTCCTTCAGCGATTGTTTGCCGTAAAGCGTCTGCATCGGTAATAGCCACCCCAGCCAAATAGTTAATCCCCATGTCCGCTAACTCTGGTAGCCAGGGAGTCGTAGGCCCCATCAACACTAACTGCGCCTGTTGTGATAACTCCACCAAGCGGGGGAAAGTTTTATTAGCAATGGAGGTGGCGGTGAGAAAAACCCAGTCGGCTTCTGGGAGAAGGTATTCGCAGGCTGTATCGGGTAAATCCTGGGAAATGGGCTGACGCTCTAGGACGGTAATGTCGGCTTCTTGTTCATACTGAGAAAGTCCGGGGTAGCGCCCAATAATCACAACTCGTTTTCCCCGAATTAGCGGGAGAAAATGCTCAAATACGGCTAGATTAGCTGAACCTTGAGGGGAAAGGGGTTGAGCTTGTTGTATTAAGGGTGATGTACTATTAATCACGGAATTGATCACAGCCATACCGATACTGGCCTGGTAGCTATCCCAGGAACGCACCCAGGGGGCTAAATCAGCGATGGCTTTACCCACCAAAGTCCCTGACCAGGATAGAGTACGGTTCGGTTGGCCAGGACTCATACACAACCCAATACCCTCGGCTTGGCAGAATGTCCAGGTCAGTCCCAAAATAATCTCCTGCACCGTGGCGTTACTGTGGCTTGATTCTAGTAGCAGATCGTAAATCTCGCGGGGATGAATTTTCATTTTAAGTCAAAGAAGCAGAGGAAAATGGAGGAGAAATTTTCTCCCTTTCTGCTTCCGATCTATTTACTTCTGGGTGCAATTTTCGGGATATTTGCATTTCAAAGCAGAAAGGAGCAGAGTTTAGTTTGTAGCCAAAACCAAATTCAGATTGCTCAAAATTGTACAGAGTTACTATCCATTTTTCAGGTATAGCATCCCAAGATTCAACATCACTGTTGCATTCTAAGAAGTTATTGCTTCTGGGAGATATTTGAGTAGGCTCGTAATCAATGGCGATCGCCTGATACTCAAATCCACATTCTAATAACTTTTCCTGAGCAGTTTTCCAACTGGTAATTTTTTCTAATTCATCTACATTTTTCCTCCATTGGTAGCTATCAGAACATATACAGTCAAGCAAAGAAAACAAGCGATCACATATTTTTTCAATTCTAGCACAGTCATTTTTCAGTAGTTTAATATCTTCATCTAGTAATATTGCTCTGTCCGCCTTGGGAAGCCAAACTTCAAAGGATTCCATGCAGCCAAGTGGTATTAGTTTTTTTTCAATACCTGGAATCTGATTTTCTACTTGAATTTTAGCAACTTTATCTTTAGAGATATTGTAATTTGGAATAGGAAATCTCACCTTATATTCTAAAGAATGTGTTGGAGCAGATGCTAGTTCTTGATCGATAAATTGCTGCTGTTTTGAAAGTTTATACAATTCTAAATGTTGGCTTCTATTAGCAATCTGATATTTTTTTAAATCCTCAGCAATTGCTTCTAAGAAATAACAGTCATTTCCTATATCTGAAATTTCATCTTCGTCGGTTAATTCAGAAAGTTGCTCTTGGTATTTTTGAAGCCTAAATTCAATCGCTTCCAGAATAAATTTGATTGATTTTGATGAAAAATTGATAGAATAATCCATTTTTTTATTTTAACTCCTAAGAAATGTTTTGTCAATTAAATTTTACGAAATGAATACTTACTTGTTTAAGTAATTCTTGATATTCTAATAAACGCATATTATATGCTGGTTGCCAGAGCCAATGGTCGTTATGGTCGTTAATTAAATTTATACTATCAGGAATTTGTATTCCGGCATCTATACGCCACCAGTTTTGACCTAATTTGGGCGATTCAAAAGTAGAAATGCCACCGGAAAATGCTTCCACCCATTTTTCGCCACTATAATCATATATATTAACATCGCGATCGCGAACGTTGTCCATCCGAGGTGAATTCGCATTACCTTGGCGGTATAAAAACACAGATGTTTCTGGCATTGCTGGGGATTGGGTTCTAATCTAACGCCTTAATTAGTATAAGGCTGCAACAAATAAATATGGCGCATCAGACCTCAGACGATCTCGATTTTACAGAGCTTTCTCATCTGACGCACCCTGAGCCTAGAACCATTACTGCAAACATTCAAGCAAACGATCACTGTTGTTGAGACTATACTTGAAGAATAATTCTCCTCAAACCTCTGCCAACTCATGAGATGGAAGGGAAAATGAGGCGCAATAGTTAGCAGAAGCATTAGGGTTATTGGAGGAATAAGACAATGGAAACAGCAAATACACCTCAAGACTATCTCAATTTCTTGCTGAAAGTATTACAAAAAATCTCTGAAAATCCTAACCCCCAGTTAATTTATCCTTTTCTGGCTCAAAATCTGGATAAATTAGATGAAAATTTGATCCAAGTTTTAGATGATTGGGCAAGACAAACACTAACACAAGTTACTCCACAACAAGCCAATTCTATTGCTACGGATATTTTTTATTTCAGTAATTTCATTGCCCGATTTCCTCTCCGTAGTATTGCTGTTAATAAAGAAATTGCAATCAATGGTTATAAAATTGTTTTAGATGTTGTTAACTTTGAGACATCTCCTATAAAGTGGGCTACTACTCTTCATAATGTTGGCAATGTTTATTTAGATAGAATTAAAGGAAATAAAGCTGAAAACTTGGAAAAAGCGATCATTGCTTACCAAAAAGCTCTAAATGTTTATACTTTTGATAATTTTCCTCAAGAATGGGCAGAAACACAATTTTGTATCGCTTTTGCTTACAGTGATAGGATCAAGGGAGATAGAGCAGAAAATTTAGAAAAGGCGATCAGTGCTTACCAAGAATCTCTAAAAGTTTATACTTTTGAAGCTTTTTCCGAAAAATGGGCAACAATGCAATACAATCTTGCTGGTGCTTACACCGATAGAATAAAAGAAGATAAAGCCGAAAACTTAGAAAAAGCAATCAGTGCCTACCACGAAGCCCTGAAAGTCAGGACCGATAAAAATTTCCCTGAAAAATGGGCTGCAACACTTTATAATCTCGCTAATGCTTACCGTATTAGAATCAAAGGAGATAAAGCTGAAAATTTAGAAAATGCAATCGTAGCTTATCAAGAAGCCCTCAAAGTTTATACTATTGATGCTTTTCCTGAAAATTGGGCTGCTGTGAAGAATAACCTTGCTCTTGCTTATCGTGAGAGAATCAGGGGGAATAAAGCTAAAGACTTAGAAAAAGCGATCACTGCTTACCAAGAAACACTCAAGGTTTATACTGTTGATACTTTTCCTGAAAATTGGGCTGCTGCAAATAATAATCTTGCCCTCGCTTATAGGGCTAGAATTAGTGGTGATAAAGCTGATAATTTAGAAATGGCAATTACTAATTATCAAGAAGCCCTTAAGGTCAGAACTTTTGATGCTTTCCCTAAAGAATGGGCAAGTACACAGCATAATCTCGCATCTGCCTATATTGATAGAATTCGAGAGAATAAAGCTGAAAACTTACAAAAGGCAATCACAGCCTGTACAGAAGCTCTGAAAGTCAGAACTTTTGACAATTTTCCTCAAGATTGGGCAAGAACACAGAATACTCTAGGAAATGCGTACCGTGACAGATTAAAAGGCGATAAAGCAGAAAATTTAGAACAAGCGATCATTTCTTATCAAGAATCTCTCAAAGTCATAACTTTTGATGCTTTCCCTCAAGAATGGGCTGGTACGGAACATAATCTCGCTAATGCTTACCTTCACAGAATCAGAGGTAATAAAGCAGAAAATTTAGAAATGGCGATTATAGCTTGTAATGAAGCCCTGAAAGTGAGAACTTTTGATACTTTTCCTTATGATTGGGCAATGACACAAAATCTATTGGCTAATGCTTATAGTGAAAGAAACAGAGGCGATAAAACAGAAAATTTAGAACAAGCAATCTTTTGTTATCAAGAATCTCTGAAAGTTAGAACGTTTGATGCTTTTCCTTATGAATGGGCATCAACACAAAATAATTTAGGAAATGCTTACTGTCACAGAATTAGAGGTGATAAAGCAGAAAATTTAGAACAAGCAATCATGTATTATCAAAATGCCTTGAAAGTTTATACTTTAGATGCTTTTCCTTATGAATGGGCAAGAATACAAAATAATCTAGGAAATGCTTACTCTCATAGAATTAGAGGGTCTAAAGCTGCTAATTTAGATACAGCGATCAATTATTATAATGATGCCTTAAAAATTCGTACTCAAAAAGCTGATCCTCTTAATTGTTTAGAAACTGCTCGTAACTTAGCCAACCTCCACTACAACGAAAAACAATGGCAATCCGCCACAGAAGCCTACCACCTCGCCATAGAAGCCCTCGAAAATGCCCGATCAGAAGCACTTAATCCCCAAAGTCGCCAAGAAGTTTTATCTAATGCCATTGATGTATTTCATAGCATTGTGCAAGCGCATCTTCATCTCAATCAACCAGATAAAGCCTTAGAATACATTGAACGCAGTAAAGCGAGAAACCTTGTGGAATTGATGACTCAGAAAAATGTCAAACCCAAGAATGTTGATCAAGCTACCATTGATCAATATGATGAATTACGTCAAAGAGTAGTTACAGAACAAATCAGCCTCCAAAATCAAAGTATTAACCAGAATATTAGCCGTATTGACAACTTAATGCCTTATGTGATAGATCAGAGCCATCTCAAGGAATATCAACAAGAATTAGACGATTTTATTGATCAGAAAATCACTCCATTTGATTCCACATTCAAACTAACTCAAAAAGTTGAACCTATCCCCTTTAAAGATATTCAGGCATTAATCGATCCTGAAACTTGTCTGTTGCAATGGTACATCACCAGCGAAAAAATCTTAGCCTTTGTCGTCTCTGCCGATGGAAATATTCAATATTGGCAATCATCAGAAACTGATTTACAAACATTTATTGACACTCTGAACAATTATCTACAGCTTTACTATTCCGAAAAATGCAAATGGATCAAGCAACTTTCCAACCTATTACAAACCTTGGCTGAAACCCTACACATCGACGATATTCTTGCGCTCATTCCCAATACCTGTAAACGCCTAATTATTGTTCCCCACTGTTATTTGCATATTTTACCGATTCATTGTCTTTGCTTGAAAAATGGAAATTTTCTCTATGAATCCTTTCCCAAGGGTGTGGGATATGCACCTAGTTGCCAACTCTTAAAACTTGTCCAATCATCACAAAAACAAAACTTCAACCGTCTATTCGTCATTAAAAATCCCACACGAAAACCACCTAAATCACTATTAGGAGCCAATCTAGAAACTAAGAAAATTAGTCAATATTTTGATCCTAATAAAACCATTATTATCGCTGAATCAGAAGCATCAGAAATGACCCTACAGAACCGCCGGAAAGAATTACAATCATCTCATTGTATTCATTTTTCTTGTCATGGCAAATTCAACCATGATTCTCCTCTCGATTCAGCTTTATTATTAGCCGATCCAGAAGGTGACTTAGGTGAATCAGCCAACCTAACCTTAGCAGAAGTTTTTGAAAAACTTGACTTAAGAGAATGTCGTTTAGTTACCTTTTCTGCCTGCGAAAGTGGCATAATCGATCCGAATATTATTAGCGATGAATACGTCGGTTTACCGAGTGGTTTTCTTTTTGCTGGTAGTTCTAGTGTCGTTAGTACCCTTTGGACAGTCGATCCGCTTGCCACAGCCTTATTTATGACTAAGTTTTATCGCAATCTCCACAGAATGCCAACTCTAAATGAAGGCAGCATTGCTATTACTTTAAATAAAACTCAAACTTGGTTAAAAAACTTCAGCAGTCAAAAGTTAGCGAGAATTAAAAACAGCGAAAAATTTCAGCAATTACTCCTAGAAATTTTTGCCGATAATGAACGGGATTACAAAAAATTCAAAGAACTACTAGAAGCTACCGTTAAACGAGACTCTTATCCCTTTGCGAAGCCCTATTATTGGACTGCATTTATCGCAACTGGAATTTAACTATCAGTATAAATCTGACAAAATTTATCCATTCCTTCTTCTTGAATATAAATAGCAATTGGAGCCGATAAAATCCCTGCGACACCTGGTGGACACATGAAAGCTCCTGCGATAAACTCTGTTAAAGGAGGAATAAGAGCAGGCAAATATTTTTCTCTCAAGTTTTCATATTTAGGTTGACAGATGTAAGCGCGACATTTTTGGAGACAAATAACAAACCAACGAAAATCAGCGTTATCTTCTACCCCTTCAATGCCATTTTGAGTAGCAATGGATTCAGCAGCATCCGCCAAATCTCCACGCCATTCTTCAATCACATCAAGTGCCGATAGAAAATCAGGATTATCTGCCAATTCAGTGCGATATTGGGCAATTTTTTCGTCAGTAAGTTTGATTGAGTCGATAACCATACATTTTCTTTCCATGAATTAAGGGAGTGACATCTGAATTATAGGGTATTTAACCAGATTGTCTATTTTTTGTACAAACACCCTACTAGATTATAAAATACGAATGAAGATTGAGGTACAATCATAAAATATTTGTCAATTGTATATTAAAAAACAGATGAATGACTTAGATCCCACAGTAGAAGAACTCAACAACTTGCTAGAACATCATCATCATCCTGAACATTCTAGCCATCCCCATATTCATAGTGAAGAATCTTTGCGAAAGATAGTAAATCGTCTATCACGACTGGAGGGACATATTCGAGGGGTGAAAACTATGGTACAAGAAAATCGTCCCTGTCCTGATGTGTTAGTTCAAATTGCTGCAATTCGAGGTGCTTTAGATCGGGTAGCTCGAATTATTTTAGATGAACATTTGAGTGAATGTGTCGCTAGAGCCGCGCAAGAAGGAAATATTGAGGTTGAAATTGAAGCATTAAAAGCAGCATTAGATCGATTTTTGCCCTAAAGTATGAAAGGATATTGAACTATGAAAAATAAAATTATTTTTGGGTCGATTTGGTTGGGATTTATCCTGTATGCGTTTATTTTTGCACCCCCCGATCAACCCGATACCTTAACGTTAATTCAAAATCTCTCAACGGGGAATTGGACAGGGATTAATCCTCTGATTATTAGCCTATTTAATCTGATGGGAATTTGGCCGTTTATCTATAGTTGTGTTCTGTTTATCGATGGACAGGGACAAAAAATTCCGGCTTGGCTATTTGCAACATTATCCTTTGGAGTGGGTGCGTTTGCTATTTTACCTTATTTAGCCTTGCGTCAACCTAACCCCCAATTTTTAGGAAAAAAATCAGTCTTGATTAAAGTGTTAGATTCTCGAATTACGGGACTATTATTAACAATAGCAGCGATCGCTATAGTGAGTTATGGTTTAACGCAAGGAAACTGGGTAGACTTTATTCAACAGTGGCAAACTAACCGTTTTATTCATGTCATGAGTCTCGACTTTTGTTTATTAACTCTTCTGTTCCCGACCTTATTAGGAGATGATCTGACTAGACGAGGAATGAAAAATCCTGTAATATTTTGGACAGTTAGCCTGGTTCCTTTATTTGGCCCTTTGTTCTATTTGATAGCAAGAGTTCCCTTAAATAATAGCGAAATCTCCCCCCAGAATGGAAAATAATGAATAATAGAAAAACTCTAAACAACAGAATCCTAAGATCTCGACTTCTATTTCTACTGTTAACCTCAACCTAAATAAAACCATGAAGAAGCATCCGCCATTTGGGAATTCCTATGTTCCTCTGATCTTAACGAGCCTCCTGATGAGTGCCTGTGGGAGTGAACCTCAAGCCGCAGCACCCCCACCCGTTGTGGTGAGTTTAGCGACGGTAGGATCTAGTAACGTAAAAGACAGTAGCATCTATAATGCTAGAGTTGAGGGGGTTCAGAATGCGGTGATTCAACCCCGTGTGAATGGTTTGGTGAAACAAGTTTATGTGCGGTTGGGCGACCGTGTTTCTCAAAATAGTCCCCTAATTCAAATTGACGGACGACAGCAACAGGCGAATTATGAAAGTCAATTAGCTACGGTTGAGTCCAGAATTGCCCAGTTGAATAGTGCCAAGGCGAATTTGGATGCTCAACGAGCCGAATTGCGACGCATTCAAGCCCAACTGACTTACCAATCTCAAGAAGCGGATTTAGAAGACGCTCAACAAACTCTAGCCGCAGAAAAGAACGAAAAAGAGCGATTACAGTATGAATTAGAATATACCTCCGTTGCCGATGAGTTGCAAACCGCGAAAGAGAATGTGCAGGTCGGGATCAAAGAACGGGAGCGCAGACGGGCGATTATGAACGAACGCAAAAAAGCTTATGATCGCTATCAACAACTGTATGAACAAGGAGTGATCTCGTCAGAAATCTACGATCAAAAATTAAGAGACTATCAAGCATCCGAAGCGGATTTTGCGGCTCAAGAACGGGAGATCATGTCCCTACAGGCGAGAGTCAGAACTGCTCAACAAAACCTAGAGCGCCAAGTCTCCACCCTCAATGCTCAAATTGAGACTCAACAAAGACGAGTTGATGCTTCCGTTGCTAAAGTTCAAAGTGCTAAACAAAGTTATGGTCGCCAAGTTTCAACCCTCAACGCTCAAATTGCCACTCAAGAACAAGTCATCGTTGCTCAAGAAGCAGACTTACAACGACTACAGCGAGATATTGATCAAGCTCGGTCAAGTGCAACGGCTCAACAGGTACAGTTAGAATATTACGAGATCAAATCCCCAATTACTGGGATAGTGGGAGATGTGCTAGTGAAAGCGGGGGATTTTGTCGATAGCCAAACCCAAATTACCAGTATTCGCCAAAATGATTTATTAGAAGTTCAGATTAATATTCCCGTTGAGCGTTTATCCCAAGTCAGATCCGGAACCCTCGTTGAACTGCTGAGTCAAGAGACCGGAGAATTAATCGGAAGATCTCAGGTGTCTTATATTGCTCCCAGTGCGGGTACGGGAACTCAAACGATTTTAGTCAAAGCGATTTACGATAATCGGGATAATACACTGCGAACGGATCAAATTGTCCGAGCTAAGGTAATCTGGGAACAACAATCTGGAATTACCATTCCGGTAACGGCCATTAGTCGGATTGGAGATCAAAGTTTTGTGTTTATCGCCCAAGAAAAAACCGAAAATGGGAAAACTCAATTAGTGGCAAAACAACAACCCGTGAAGTTGGGCAGTATTCAAGGCCAAAGCTTTGAAATCCTATCCGGTTTAAAATCTGGAGAAAAGGTTGTTACCGATGGTGTGGTTAAATTACGAGATGGTTCGCCCATTACCAATCAAAAACAGCAACCCACTCCGGCTTCATCTTCAACTCAGGAGGCTCCAAAACCCAAATAATGATCACGGATTAAGACGGATTAACTGGATTTCACGGATTTAGTTAACCGTCAACCGTCCCCCCCAACCCCCCGTACACGGGGGCAAGGGGGGAGTCAATCGTCAACTGTCAACCGTCAACGCCCTTCCCTATTCAGAGCAGATCCCCATGATCCTGTTTGTTAACACTTTTATTAAACGACCTGTCCTAACGACAGTCTGTAGTATCCTGATTATTTTGGTGGGTGCTATCTCGATTCCCCTACTGCCGATTACTCAACTGCCCAACCTAGCGAATACCCAAATTAGTATCACGGCGGTTAATATTGGTGCGGATGCTGAAACTACTGAAACCACGACCACCACGATCATAGAACGGGAAATTAACGGGGTGGAGGGGATGAAATATCTCTCCTCCAGTACGGGAAATAACGGCATCAGTAATATTTCCGTGTTTTTTCCCAATGATGTTGACCGGAATATTGCCCAAGTTAACGTTCAAAACCGAGTCGCTCAGGCTGAGTCTAATTTACCCGATGTTGTTAGGCAAATTGGGCTTTCCGTGCAGGCTTCATCTCCGAGTATTCTATTGGTGATCAGTTTTTATTCCGATAAAGACGAAAGCGGAAAACCGATATATGACACCACATTTATTAGTAATTATATTGATCTTTTTATTGTTGACCAATTGAGCCGGGTTCCTGGGGTGGGTCAGGTAACAATCTTTGGAGAGCGGAAATATGCCATGCGGCTCTGGCTTGATCCGTCTCGGATGGCTGCCAGGGGATTAACAGCCCAGGATGTAGCCTCAGCATTAAGAACACAAAACGTCCAGGTGGGAGCCGGAAAAATCGGTCAACAACCCACACCCGCCGATCAACTCTTTGAAATTCCCCTACAGGCCGCTAGTCGCCTCCGCACCGTCGAGGAATTTGAACAAATGGTACTCAAAACCACAGACAATGGCGAGTTAATCACCATTAAGGATGTGGGACGGGCTGAGTTAGGGGCAGAAAATTATGATTTGGAATCGACCTTTAATGGCGAACCCTCCGTCGGTTTAGGGATTTATCAACTTCCGGGTGGTAATGCGCTAGAAACCGCAGCACAACTCAAAGCCACCCTAGCGGAACTGAGTAAAAATTTCCCTCCCGGCGTTAAAAGCCAGATTGCTTATGACACAACCTTGTTTATTAATGTGTCCCTTCAGGAAGTGGCGATCACCCTAATCATGGCCATTGCCTTAGTGATACTGGTGATTTTTGTATTTTTGCAAGATTGGCGAGCGACCTTAATTCCAGCAATTGCGATTCCGGTAGCCTTGATCGGAGCCATGGCTGGGTTAAAAGCCTTGGGATTTGAACTGAATACTTTAACCCTATTTGCTTGTACCTTAGCCGCAGGTTTAGTCGTGGACGATGCCATCGTGGTTGTCGAAGCGGTGATGATCAAAATTGAACAGGGGATGAAACCCCTGCAAGCAGCCCTAGATGCCATGTCAGAACTGACCGGGGCGATCATTGCTACCTCAATAGTCCTGCTGGCGGTGTTTGTTCCGGTATTGTTTTTCCCGGGAACAACGGGGGTGATTTATAGACAATTTGCGGTGACAATTATTTTTGCGGTAATCTTTTCTACCTTTAATGCCCTTTCTTTTTCTCCGAGTATGGCGGGGCTATTGTTACGTCGCCAAAAGAAAACCGGGGGGCCTTTGGGGTGGTTTTTTGAGCAATTTAACCGAGGTTTTGGTTGGGTACAGGAAAAATACGCTGGAGTTGTTACCTTTCTCACCAAGATTAATACTTTGGTGATGATTATATTTGTGGTGGGGTTAGCAACAACGGTATTTGTTTATCAACAAGTGCCATCGGGGTTCGTCCCGGAAGAAGATCAGGGCTATCTGATCGTGATCTTTCGGACTCCTGATGGGGTGTCCCTTAACTATACCGCTAAGGCTGCTGAACAAATTGTCGATCGGACTTTGGCGATTCCTGAAGTTGAAAGTATCTTTGCGGTTCCTGGATTTGGTTTTGAGGGACAGAATCCCAGTCAGGGGATTGCTTTTGTGTTACTCAAACCTTGGGATCAGCGACCGGAGGCGTCTCAATCGGTTTTTGGGGTTTTAAGACGCTTAAATGGGTCGTTACAATCAATTCCTGAAGTTCAAGCCTTTGCCGTGAATGCTCCCCCGGTGCAGGGTTTGAGTACCACTGGGGGCTTTGAATTTCAGTTATTAGATACAACGGGAAATTTACCGATTCAATCCTTAGTGGAAAATGGCAATCGTTTAATTGGAGCGGCTAATTCTAATCCCACCTTTGCCGGGGTATTTAGTCAGTTTTCTGCTAGTAAGGCTCAGAAAAGGGTTGAGGTATTACGCGATCGCGCTAATGCTTTGAATGTAGATGTCAGCCAAGTTTTTAGTACCTTACAAACCTATTTGGGGTCATCCTATATCAATGACTTTGTGTTAGGTCAACGTCAATATCGGGTTGTGGCTCAAGCGGAAAAAGAATTTCGCGCCCGACCGGAGGATATTACTCAGTTATATGTGCGTTCCCGGGATGGACAGATGATTGCCCTGAGTAATTTGGTGAAACTCACGGATTTTGTTGGGCCGGAAACTATCAACCATTTTAATATCTTCCGTTCTATGTTGATTCAAGGAAACCCCGCTCCTGGAGCCAGTACGGGTCAAGCAATTGCCGCGATGGAAAAATTAGCATCTGAGGTCTTAGACCCCGGTTTTGATTATGCTTGGCAGGGTAGCGCCTTGGAAGAAAAGTCTTCCGGGGGGGCGGCGATTTTAATTTTCGGATTAGCCTTTATCATGGCTTTTCTGGTGCTATCAGCCCAGTACGAAAGTTATATTGATCCGATGATTATTATGTTATCGGTGCCTCTGGCGGTCTTGGGGGCGATGGCCGCGGTTTGGTTCCGGTCGAATGTTCTCTTGCAAGGGACGGTCTGGCCCCTGATTACTAATGATGTTTATGTGCAGGTAGCCTTGGTGATGTTGATTGGTTTGGCGTCTAAAAACTCGATTCTGATTGTGGAGTTTGCCAACCAACTGCGGGATAAGGGTTTAAGTATTACCCAAGCCGCTATTCAAGCGGGGGAACAACGGTTCCGACCGATTCAAATGACGGCCATTTCTAGTTTGATCGGGTTCTGGCCCTTAGTGGTGGCGGCGGGAGCGGGTTCTAGCAGTCGTTGGTCATTGGGTACGGCTATTTTTGGGGGTTTATTAGCAGGAACCCTATTAAGTTTGTTAATTACCCCAAACCTTTACATTACGGTTAAAACCCTAGAAGAACGTTTTCTGAAAGGTAAAAAATCCGATTCATCCAATAACAATAAATCGGATAAAAATCAACCTCCCTCTCCACCGGAAGATCTGCATTCTTCGGGTAAAAATTCGGAGACTTTAGCCCCCTCGGATAATGGTTCTATCCAACCCGATAGCCATGTCAGTAAACCCTAAATTGTTACAAATCAATCAGGGAAAATGTCAAACAATGGGCTATCTAGGTCGTAGTCGCAGTCGAGTTCTGATAGACTCAAGTTAACCAGGTTAGGAGGACTAGCATCCACCATGGCTAAAGACATTTTCCATCAACAGGTTAGAAATGCTTTAATCAAAGATGGATGGAATATTACTCATGATCCTTTAACAATTCGCATTAGCGAATCCATAAAATTACAAATTGATTTGGCGGCAGAAAGTGCGATCGGTGCAGAAAAAGATTCCGAAAAAATTGCTGTAGAAATTAAAAGCTTTATTGGAGACTCTGATATTAGCTCTTTTCATACTGCCTTGGGGCAATATCTTAACTATTGTCAAGCCCTTGAAGAAAAAGAACCGGAGCGGATTGTTTATTTAGCAATTCCTTCTGAAACTTATAAGGATTTTTTTCAGATTTCTTTCATCCAACGTGCTTTGAGACGTTATCAAGTCAAGCTAATGATTTATGATCCTAAATTAGAGGAGATTAAGCAATGGATAAAGTAGAACATTATCGACAATTGATTAAACAAATTCTGACCGAACACGCCCAGATCGCAACGACTGAGGATACGGTGAAGGCAGAGTTAATCTTTGATAGTGAACATGACCATTATCAACTCGCTTATGTGGGTTGGCAAGGAGATAAGCGGGTATTTGGCCCGGTGATGCACTTTGATATTCAAGAGGGCAAAATTTGGATTCAGTATAATGGAACTGAAGACTCTGTTGCCCAGAGATTGGTGGAGATGGGCGTACCCACTTCAGATATTATTCTGGGTTTTCATTCTGCTTTCAAACGCCAATTTACGGGTTATGCAATGGGCTAGTTTAGTTGTATAAATGATAAAATACTGGGCCGAAGTTAACAGGCATTATGATGGCTATGGTTAGTCGTAAACTTTCAATCATCAATCCTCTATAAAATATGTCAAACGCATCGCAACAACCCAACCAGTCTAAACCTCAATCTCAACCTTTGAGTTTAGATGCTTTATCAGAACGAGTTGAACGCTTAGAACAGAAGTTAGATAAAGCGTTATTATTATTAACGGATATATACCGATACCAAAAATTACGGGATTTTTTAGAAGCAGGAAATTGGAAAGAAGCAGATCAAGAAACCACAAGAATTATGTTAGAAATTATGAATAAAAATAGCCTAGACGATATTATTCCTGATGAGATTATGATTTTTCCCTGTAGTGCATTAAGTTTGCTGGATCAACTATGGATGAGTTACAGTAAGGATCGTTTTGGCTTTAGTGTTCAACAACAAATTTATACCCGGTTGGGAGGAAATGATGATATTTCTGATATTGATATGAAAGTTTTACAAGCTATGGAGGCTGAATTGGGATGGAGTGTGAATCATGAGTTATTAGATTATGATGATCTTGATTTTAGTTTAGAAGCTCCTGTGGGGTGTCATCCCTCTGGATGGTGGCGTTCTCCCTATGGAGCAAAAATGGCGGTTTATTTTATTGCTCGTTTAATTCGTTGTGAAATTGATTGATCAGGAGAGCTATGAATCGAAATTTGAGCCGATTCAATCTTAATCGCTGGTTGAATCAAAGACAAATTCAACTGTTAGAATCAGCTTATCAAAGTGCTGAAGCAATTAAAGCTCTCGAAGACAAATATTTTCAGGGAAACCCCATTTGTTATCGTCCTGAATCTCAGAAAACAGTGGTTGATTATGTTCAAAGTTTACGCGATCGCCACTTATTAAAAATTCGTCTAAATTTAACTCAATTTCAATTCAATAGTTTTTTGTGGAATCCTCAATTTTCACCCTCTGAGGAGACTGTTGAACCCACTTTAATCAACGATAAATTTCTAACATCAGAGCGTGAAATTGTAGAAAAACTCAATTTTATTGATTCTGTTGTTAAAAAATATCGTCAAGATTCTGAGGATACCCTGATTGACATTTTGGCGAATCCTCCCGCCGTAAATTCCCCGACGGTTATGGGATTAACCTCAGAAGAATTAAAACAAGAAAACAATGAATCAGCGAGCGCTCGGACTACCGATCCAGCAATGATCGCAGCGACATCTAATTTTTCCTTTCAACCCCCAGGAAAAAGCTGGTTTAGTTGGGGATTTTTGGGGTTTCAGAAAGCCAACCCGAACTATGAACAACAGGTTGTTCAAGAATTGCGAGTTAGACGCATTCAAGATAAAATAGCGGTGCGTTGGTTGATGATTTTATTCTTGATTCCTTTATTGGTTCAAGTCGCTGTCAAAAACATAGTTTTTAATCCTTTAATTGGAAGTTATAGTGATAAAAATCCTACTAAAATCGAACTCAGTTCAGCAATTCAAGAGGAGTTTTTAAGAGAATATTCTGCTTTTAAAGAAGCTTTAGAAATCAAACAATTATTAGGAGTAATGCCGACTCTTTCGGAAGCGGAAAAAGAAGAAAAATTATCGGAAAAAGCGGTTGAAATTTGGCAACAATCTCGTAATCGCGCTTTGAATGGATGGAAAAATATTTTATCTGATGGTGTGGCTTTATTAACATTTGTGGGATTAGTTTATTTTAATCGAACTAAACTCACGATATTAAGAGGTTTTTCTAATCGAACATTTTTAAATTTGAGTGATCCTTTAAAAGTATTTTTGTTTATTTTAATTACGGATATGTTTGTGGGCTTTCACTCCGCCGAAGGATGGGAAGTTTTATTAGCAGGGGTTTTGACTCACTTTGGACTCCCAGAAAGTCCAGTTGCTATTAATGCTTTTATTGCCACGGTTCCTGTAATTATTGATTCCTGTATCAAATTCTGGATTTTTAGCTACCTCACCCGTTATTCTCCAGCAGCTTCCGCAATTTATGAACGCATGAATACTTAATCTATGATTTTTAGCTTTCTGATTTTTCTTGGCGATCAGAACTTTTGGTGTTAGTATATCAATTAAGTATATCAGGGTTTGATACTGACCCTAGAAAGCTTTAAGGGTGAGAGATTAAGCCCCTAAAATTGCATAAGTTTAATCAACTTTTTTAAACTTTTGTAAAAAAGATTAAAAATAGCTTTGAAAATCGAAAAAATAGAGCTAACTTTAAAACAGAGGATTATGACTACAACAAACTATTTGTGATTGGGGCAATCCTAGTAAAATGGTTATTAATATGCGACTTGTGATTTTTTCTGGACTGATTATGATGCTAGTCGGTACAATTGCCGGACTAGGAGCTTCAAAATATAGCGAGAAACAATATCAATGCTGTAATATCGGCTCCTCCTTAGACCTGGGTTATAGTCAGTCGAGAGCACCCCGAACTTACGCTCTAGTGGGTGCAGCGATGGGTTTTGTTTTTGGTTCTACCCTAGAGTTAGTCCGACAATCTACACCTCAAGAAGCCGAAAAATAATCACAGGTCGCACAGTTAAACTCAGGGTTAACGGTTAACAGTCAACCGTCAACCGTCAACCGTCAACTAATGCCTATTCATCGCTAATCGTGTGAATTTTTAAGAAATTTGTCCCCCGTGCTTTTTTCGTGGGAACACCCCCAATAATTAAAATTTTATCCCCAACTTGAGCTAATGACCGTTCTAATAATTTAGTTTGGGCGAGATCAATTAACCCTTCAAAGGAATTAACTTGATGTTCTAATAAAACAGGTTTAACACCCCAAACTAAGTTTAAACGGTGATAAACCTTGAGGTCTGGAGTCAGGGCAACAACAGGAACTTTCGGTCGTTCTGCTGCTGCTAAAATTGCCGTATATCCGGTACTGGTATAAGCAACAATACAATGTAAATTCATGATTTTATCAATCGTATTTAAGGCTTCACTTAAAGCATGAGTTTCATCGGACATCACCGGAGGATAGTTTTTAAATTCGATTTCCGGTTCAACATCACTGGCAATTTTGGATAACATTTGTACTGCTTTCACAGGGAATTTACCAACGGCGGATTCTCCCGATAACATTACCGCATCCGTACCATCAATAATCGCATTGGCAACATCACTGGCTTCTGCACGAGTCGGACGCGCATTGTAAATCATACTATCTAACATTTGGGTCGCCGTAATCACGGGAATGCCTCTTTGATTGCACATCCGAATAATTTGTTTTTGCAATAATGGCACTCTTTCAGGGCTCATTTCTACTCCTAAATCCCCCCGTGCTACCATTAAACCATCGCATTCATTAATAATAGATTGTAAATTAATGATCGCTTGGGGTTTTTCAATTTTGGCAATGACTGGAATCTCCGCCGCGCCCTTTTCAACTAATAACGCTTTTAACGCTTGAACATCCTCCGCACGACGAACAAAACTCAAAGAAATCCAATCCACACCCTGAGAAATTCCAAAGTCTAAATCTTGTTGATCTTTCTCCGTTAAGGCGGGAAGACGCAAAATTAAACTGGGTAAATTTACCCCTTTTCGACTTTTTAGGATTCCGCCTTCAATGATGCGACATTTAACAGCATTTCCCTGAATTTCTTCTATTTTTAATTCCAACAATCCATCATCCAGCAAAATTTGAGATCCGGGTTCGGCTTCTTCTGCTAAATAAGGATAATCAATGGGGACAGTATGGGGTTGATTGTCAAAACTATCAATGGGAACTAAGGTTAATAATTCTCCTTCAACTAATTCTATTTCTTCTGATGGTAACTGACCAATCCGAATTTTTGGCCCTTGTAAATCTTGCAACAAGGTAATGGGAGCATCACATTCTTTAGAAACTTGCCTTAACAATTTTACCATTTCTGCATGATCTTCATAACTGCCATGAGAAAAATTTAATCGGGCGACATTCATTCCCGCATTCACCATTTGACGAATAATTTCTGGCGATTTACTAGCAGGGCCAATAGTCGCAACAATTTTTGTTCTGTGGTGCAAAAGGCTCATGATTTTATTCCTTCAATGAACAGTTAAGAATGATGACTCAGGAAAATTAAAACAGATTTTTATTAACCTGAGAATAAAATTAGCTATGGGTTCTACAAATTCAAGGTTTCAATAATTTCATACAAAACTTGACAGGAGTTTTGTAACTGTTTTTCTTCCGTTTCAGTCAACGAAAGATTAATGATTTTAGTCGCGCCTTTACGGTTGACTAATACAGGTAAACTTACACAGATTTCAGGAAGACCATATAATCCTTGCACGGAACGACTCACGGTTAAAATTCGATTTTGATCTCGTAAAATGGCGGTGACAATATCTGTAACTCCTAAACCAATAGCATAGGATGTATATCCTTTGCGTTGAATAATTTCATAGGCGGCATTTTTAACTTGTTGAAAAATTGCCTGTAATTCTTCTGATTCACAAGAGGGACATCCTTCCCACTCCCCATCACAAATTTTCATTCCCGCCACATTAACTTTACTCCAAACTGGAACTTCACTATCCCCATGTTCTCCAATAATATAAGCATGGATACTGCGGGAATCAAGCTTAAATTTTTCGGCTAATAAATATCGAAAACGAGCCGTATCCAAGACCGTTCCTGACCCTAATACTCTAGAATTTGGAAACCCGGAAAGTTTCAAGCTCACGAATGTCATAATATCAACGGGATTAGCAACAATTAACAAAATCGCATTCGGACAATATTCAGCGATTTCTCCGATTAATTTTTTAAAGATTTCTACATTTCGTCCAACTAAATCTAAGCGGGTTTCTCCTGGTCTTTGACTGGCTCCGGCTGTTATAATCACTAAATCGGCATCCCGTCCCGCATCAGCAACGGTTCCTACTGTCACTTGAGTGGGTTCAATAAACGAGAGTCCATGAACTAAGTCCATGACTTCTCCTTGCGCTTTTTCTTGATTAATATCTTGTAAAATGAGTTCATCAAAGCAGTTTTGGATTACTAAGGAATAAGCGCAAGCCATTCCCACTTGTCCAGCACCAATAATCACGCCTTTACGGGGACGAATGGGGCTCAAGGGATTATTATCATCGGGCTGAGTTGTAAATAGCTGATCAAACATAAAACCTCCAATGATTAATCGGCTCATAGTCGAGGATTGATCCCATTAAATTTAGCAATCGCCTCAAAAAATGTATCAATTGTAACCTCGGAATAGACTAAACCAGATTTGGTTTTATAGATTTTAACATAATATTTTTTTTATTCTATAGAGGCAACCGGAAACAGCACAGAGAATCAGTTTAGATCCCAAATTAATATATTAAAGGCATTAATGACAATTTCAAGATTCTTAACAATGATTTAACTTTTAAACTTTTGAATTAGACGGTCAAAATAGTAATTTAATAAGGGTAATAATAAACTATGTAGACTATTTAAAAGTTTCATTTCTAATCCAGGAGCGATCGCAAATTGATTATTTTTAATTCCTTGAATAATCTCCTGAGCAATATCTTCCGGTTCCCAAGGTTTAACAGTTCCGGTAATGGCTTTAGTTTCTGGAGGCTTTGTTTTATTTTCAGCGATTAATTGAGGAGTATTGGTGTCGGGGGGATAAACAATAGAAACCTGAATTCCCAAGGGTTTTAATTCTCCTCGCAAACATTCGGCTAATCCTCTTAAAGCGAATTTAGTCGGACTATAGGTAGTATAACCATAAATTCCAATTAATCCTGCTGCTGATGAAATCAGAACAATTTTACCCTGTTTTTGTTCTACCATTGTGGGTAAAACCCCTCGAATACAATAGAGAGAACCCCAATAATTAACAGCCATTGTGCATTCAAAAACTTCTATCGGGAGTTCTCTAAAATAACCCGGATGAGCAATTCCCGCCGATAGAATTAAAATATCCACACTCCCTAACAGCTTAATTGCTTTTGCGATGGTATTTTCGGCTTCTTCCCGCACAGAAACATCCGCAGAAAGGGTTAAAATTTGCTGGTTTTGATGCAATTTTACTAATTCAATTTCAGCTTGTGCTTGATCAAGGGTTGTTTGATTTCGAGCAATAATGGTTAAATTTGCACCCAGACTCACTAACAATTGAGCCGTTGCTTTACCAATACCACTCGAACCCCCCGTAATAATAATATTTTTTTGATTAAAATTCATAGCGAAAGTAAGGAAAGTAAGCGCACTCTTAACGTATTATAACAAAAACCATAACAATAAGATAGGCTTATAAAAAACAAAACCATATTGTGATCGGTTAAAATTAGATATAATCAGGTATAATTTAACTAGAAATCTAGCAATAAACTCATAACTATGGCAACAGGTATACCCAGTAAAAATCAGGATAAAAAATTAAAAGATAGTGGCTCAATTCCCTTTTCCTTAGAATATGCGGGAAAGGTTAGTATTGAAGATATTTTAGAGAGTCCCCCAGCAAAATTAACTAGCGTTATAAAAGTAAAAAACGCACTTGAAAATCAGTTGATTTATGGAGAGAATTTAAGAGTTTTAAGGAGTTTATTAGAGAACTCCGATATAGCAGGAAAAATTGGATTAATTTATATTGATCCACCTTACGCAACTGGACTAGGATTTGAGTCAAGACAACAAGCTTATGCTTATCACGATTTCAGAGAAGGTGCAGATTATTTAGAATTTATTCGTCAACGATTAATTTTACTTAAAGAACTTTTAGCTGATCAGGGATCAATCTATGTTCATCTCGATCAAAATATGGCTTTTCCAGTTAAAATTTTAATGGATGAAATTTTTGGAGTTAAGAATTTTCGCAATTGGATTACTCGAAAAAAATGTAACCCTAAAAATTATACTCGGAATCAATATGGAAATATCTCGGATTATATTCTTTTTTATACAAAAACCGATAATTATATCTGGAACCAACCTTTTGAATCTTGGACAGATGATAAAATAATTAAAGAATATCAATACATTGAAGAAAAAACAGGAAGACGTTATAAAAAAGTTCCAATTCATGCACCTGGAGAAAGAAAAGGAGCAACAGGTCAACCCTGGCGTGGGATGCTTCCCCCACCGGGTAAACATTGGCAATATACTCCAGAAACCTTAGAAGAAATGGATAAAAAAGGTGAAATTTACTGGTCGTCTACTGGAAATCCTAGACGCAAAGTTTACCTTGATCAAAGTAAAGGAATTGCAGTTCAAGATATTTGGCTTGAATTCAAAGATGCTCATAACCAAAATATTAAAATTACAGGCTATCCAACAGAAAAAAACCTTGAACTTCTGAAACGAATTATTAAGGCTTCTTCTAATCCTGGAGATCTGGTATTAGATGCTTTTGTTGGCAGTGGAACTACTGTTGCAGTTGCAGAGGAATTAAAACGGCAATGGATTGGAATTGATAATTCTCTTTTAGCCATAGAAACTACCATTCAGCGTTTAGTTAAAGGAACTCAAGCAATGGGGAATTTTGCTGATGGAAATGGAAGTTTACCTCAACAAGAGCCTTTAATCAATACAAATAGAATTCTAAAAAGTGGTTTAGAAGTCTATATTGAGATGGAATCTGATTTGGAGCAAGTTACAGAAAATCAAATTGAAGACTGGAACCATTTACTTAACTTTCAAGCCAATCTCTGGTAAATCTTTCATCTAACATTTTTAGAGTGCAGACCATTACTCGTCCTTTTCCATAAGTTTCTAAAGAGGCATAATCATTCCACATTGAGCCCAGAGTTAATCCAGGGCCATCATTTAAAAAGAACACTTTCAGGGGTAATTGATAGGAGTCTGCATACTTGAGAATATTAATTGCTTTATCTCTATTCCCACCAATCCGATCATCTTCCTGCGCTCCTCCTCGATCTGAATCATAACGAGCAAACCCAATGACTAAAGGAGTTCCATCTAAACGAGAAATTAAAATATCTGTTGGTGTTTTTTCCTGCCAATTTTCCAACACTTCATCTAGCATTATATCTCGTCCTGCTCGCATGGGGCCTTGAATTAAATATGCTGATCCAAAGTGGGCTTCAAACCAGAGAAAAAATGCTTCTGTTAATTCATATCCTTTCTGACCTCGACTTTTATATTCCATTAGAATTGCAATTAAAGCTTCATCAGGAGTAGGACGAGTTGCTAATTTCTCTTTGACATCTTCTATATTTCTAAATCTGTTTCCATGGTCTTCAATAATTTTGGCAATCTTTTTCTTCATTTTCAACATTTCAACAGAAGTATCTGGGGATACATACTTACGAAAAACTCCTAATAATTGAGTTCTGGAAGGATTAGGCATTTCAGTAATTCTCAACAGTAAATCAGCCGAACTGTTAGCCGTATTGACTAAATTTGTAAACTGCTCTATAACACTTCCATAAATTATTGCTGCTTCATCCAAATAATCAGGATAGAATTCGGAATCTATGAAAGTGATATACTGAGAATTTATAGTTTTATATTCAGCAAACGAAACCAAGGGACATCTCTCCTGAACAATAGTTGCACGTTAATATGGCATTTCTAGCTTCTACCTAGAAACAAGGTTAAGGACGAAATAGATGGGAATGTTCAGGGTTATATAATCCCGATCTTAAGGTTGAAGCAGGAGGCGTTTTTACTAACGCGGGACTAATCACATAAAGCGTTGTTCTGATTAAATTTTCCTCCTGAGTTACTTGTGCCATTTTTTCTAAAGGAACAACTCGAATTTTCTCATCCGGCCATCCTAAACGATAACAAATTGCAATGGGCATTTCGGCGGGATAATATTTGATTAACTTTTGCTGAGTTTCCTCAACATAACGCGCACTTAAATATAAACATAAACTGGCTTTATGAGCCGCTAAACTCTCCAATTCTTCATCCGCCGGAACAGCAGTGGCTTTTCCACTCACACGGGTTAAAATAATCGTTTGTACTAATTCTGGAACCGTTAATTCAACTTTTAATTTAGCCGCCGCATCCTGAAAAGCACTAATTCCAGGGACAATTTCAAACTCAATTTCTGCCTCATTTAACTGTTGAATTTGTTCATAAATTGCCCCATATAAACTGGGGTCGCCCGAATGTAACCGGACAACAGACTTTCCTTGAAGTACCCGTTCAATCATTAACGGCAGAATATCTTCTAAGGTTTTATTCGCCGTTCTAATCAGTTCTGCATCCGTCCGAACCCCTTTTAAAATTTGTTCAGGAACAAGGGAATCTGCAAATAAAATTACATCCGCCGAGGCTAATAATCTTTGGGCTTTTACGGTTAATAATTCGGGATCACCAGGGCCAGCCCCAACAATATAAACCGCAGGTTTAAGCAATTTTGTCTCCTGTTGCATGATGTTTTGATTTTCCAAAATTTGTGATTGATTTTTAGTTTTTCCGGATCTGAACTGAACCACTGAGAAGACAAGAATGGTAGATGCACCCTGGTTGAAGCCCTGGCTATCGAGTCTAGGGCTTTTTCTATTTCTATTGAGAGTTAGAGGGCTGAGATTTCGGCACAACATCGGGTAAAGTTCGCTTCAATCCATATAACCAAATTAAACCGAATAATCCCAAGATAATCCCACTTAAACTGACTAATTGAGCAATTCTTAACGGCCCCAACATTAAACTATCGGTGCGTAACCCTTCAATCCAAATTCGACCCGAACTATAGGCAAATAAATAGACCAGAAAGATTGTCCCTGGTTTCAGGGGAGGTTTACCTTTTAACCCTCTAAAGAATAAGGTAATTAACAAACCAAATACCATTAAATTCCATAGGGATTCATACAAAAAAGTCGGGTGAAAATACTCGTAGGATTCATAACCAAACGGACGGCGTTGTGGGGGAATATAAAGTTTCCAAGGTACATCTGTTGGTCGTCCGAAAGCTTCTGAATTAAAAAAGTTACCCCAGCGTCCGATGGCTTGACCTAAAATTAAAGAAGGTGCGACAATATCGGCTAACTGCCAAAAGGGAATCTGCTTAATTTTGGCAAATAATAAAGTAGCAATTAAACCGCCTAAAATTGCACCATGAATGGCAATTCCTCCCTTCCAAATTGCCATAATACTAGCGGGATTATTGACGTAATTTTCCCACTCAAACGCCACATAATACAATCTCGCGCAAGGAATTGCCCCAATCACTAACCAAATTGCTAAATCTCCGATAAGTTCAGGATCAATTTGGCGACGACTGGCTAGATATTGAGACAAGGAAACTCCAATCAAGACCGCAGTGGCAATTAACAAGCCATACCACCGAATTGATAACGGCCCGATTTCAAAAATAATGGGGCCGGGAGAGGTAAATTGAAATGCTAGGAATAAATGATTGGTATCCATAATGGCTGATTCTAAGCCAAGTTATTGTATCATCTTTCGGGGATCAGATGTCGGGTTTGATTTTTTTTTGAAAAAGAAGGTTGATTAAAATATTAAATAAAATAAATTTTAAGCTATTTTAATCGGTAAAATAGGTACAATAGGATGAATTGCGCTTTCTGTCAACTTTTAACCCTTTTGATGAGGTCGGATCGCTGATGATTATTGTTTCAGAGCCTGGTTTTCTCATCAACCCGCCACCGTCAATTGTCTTAATTGTAAATTTCCCCCTATGTCGTCCTCAAATTTACCTCCCAATTCATCGGATTTAGAATCAGGGTTAGCGGCTTTAAAATCCAAGGATTATCAACAGGCGATCGCTATTTTAGAACCCATTGCCCAATCGAATCATACTGCTAAATTTAGAGCACAAATGGGATTAGTAATCGCCTATGAACGGACGGGAAATGCTAAGTTAGCAATTACATTATCTCGAAATTTAACCCAATGTAATCAAGAAACGATTAAAAATTGGGCGACAGATTACTTAAAGAGTTTATTAAAACGAAATCCTCCTAAACTGAATAATTTTGAATCCCTTGAACCAGAAACTCCTCGTGCTTCTGAAGAGAATCAACCTTCAGAATCTCCACCCTTTGAAGCAACGGGTTTTATTCCCCTAAATCCTTCTTTACAAACTCCAAAAGCTAAATCTACTCTGGCGAAGACTCCCCAATCTTCTCCTAGATCAAAATCTCAAAAATCCTCCAATTATTCTGGATCTCAACAAACTCCTTTAAACCTCAAAAAAACCGAACAAACTCCAACAGTAACCCCAGAAAATGTTGATTCCAAACCAATAGCAGAAACTCCTGTTCTCTCCTTAAACTCAGAACCGGAAATTATGCAACCGCCGCCTCCTCCTGCGGTTCAAGAATGGCAATGGCGACAAGCTGGACGAGCAAACAATTGGAAACCGCTTAAACCGTTAAAATCGAGTCCTTTTAAACTCGAACAACTCTTAATGGCGGTGGGTTTAATTTGGTTTATTCCGATAGTTTTAGCATTTATTAATAATACTTTAAATCAAATTTGGATTTGGCAACCGATTTTAAACCCTTGGCAACAATTATCTCGTCAACCTTGGCAAATTATTTTTATTATTGGGTTTCTTTTAGCCGTCGGTTGGATTTGGCAAACTTCTCGATTTTTTGCCGAATTTGGATTAACTATTTTAGCGATATTGTGGTTAACCCCTCATTTATTAGATAGGTTAATGGATATTACCAATAATGCTTTAACTTGGCTACCGATTTTACAACCCATTCCTTTATTTTATCAAGATCCAACTCAAGCGGTTTATATCACACTATTGATTTTATTTGTATTATCTCCTTGGTTATGGGATGGACTGCTTAAACTCAGTTATGGTTTAAAACCTTTACCCCTGACAACGTTATTTAACTATAGCCAAGAAACAAATAAACTCTTAAGAAATTATTGCCAGAAGAAAAATTTTAAAGTTCCAGAAATCAGATTATTGCCGATTGATGATCCGATTATTTTTTCCTACGGAAGTTTACGACGATTTGCCCGAATTATTGTCAGTCAAGGATTGTTAAACCAATTAACAGAAGATGAAATTGCTGCCATTTTTGCCCGTGAAATAGCCTCAATTGGGGAATGGGATTTTGCCGTCATGTCTTTGGCTACAATTGTGAGTCAAATTCCCTATTTAATTTATTGGTATTTAGCTGAATTAACGGAAAAATTACCCGATTTGAATCTTCCCTTTCCGGCGAGCATTCGAGAAATTTTATATCAAATATTAAAGGCGATCGCTATTTTTATTTGTCCTCTATGCTATGGATTATACAAACTCTTAAGATTTCCGACCTTGTATTTATCCCGTCGTCGAGTTTATTATAGCGATCGCATTGCTTGTAACCTCACCGGAAATCCTAATGCTTTAAGTCGCGCCTTATTAAAAATCACCATAAAATTATCCCAAACAATTCAAAAACAAGGAAAAACCAGTTTTATCCTCGAAGCATTTGACCGATTAACTCCCCTCAGTTATCAACAAGCATTAACCTGGGGAAGCTTAACCCCTTACACATCCCCAGAAACTTTATTTCAATGGGATTTAACGAATTCTTATACCCTTTGGTTGACTTTAAATCAATCCCATCCCTTAATCGGAGAACGATTAAAAATTCTCTCTTTTTATGCTAATTATTGGAAATTAGAACCCGAATTTGATCTCTCCCATCTCAACCCACCCAAACCGCAAAAATTTGACCCGAACAATTCCCCCTTATTATTACAAGGTGCACCGTTTTTTGGAATTCCTGGAGGCATGGCAATTGGGGGATTAATTTGGTTAATGGGGGGACTCTGTTCTATATTAGGATTGTGGCAATTAGAATGGTTATGGGGAGACTATTGGATTATAGCAGGCGCTATTCCGATTGGCTGTAGTTTGGGAATTTTTATTCGGATTAACCCCTTTTTCCCCGAAATCAAACCCTCTGATCTTTTAAAGAATTCCAACTTATCCAATTTGGTAACTAACCCCAAGACTATCCCCCTGGATAGTCAACCGATTTGTTTAACGGGTCAACTGTTAGGTCGCACAGGTTTGAGAAATACCTTTGCTCAAGATTTAATCCTACAAACTTCAACCGGAATTGTTAAACTGCATTATCTCCCCCAATGGACTCCTCTGATGAATTTCTGGCCGAGAATGCTTCAACCCCAGGAGTTGATCACTCAAAATATTAAGGTAACGGGATGGTGGCGGCGAGGTGCGACTCCTTGGATAGATGTAGAAACCCTAGAAACCTCTGATTCTAGGACAAGCTTACAAGGGGGACATCCCCTTTGGTCTACCATTTTAGCGATCGGTTTTACCCTCTGGGGTGCTTACCTGGTTTCTCAAGGAGGATGGTAAACTGATTTATTAGGTTTATTTATAAGTTAATGCAAATCTCAAGATATTAAATAAGATTGCTTTTTGTACCGATCAATGTTAGATTTATTAACCAAAGATTCAAAACAACGCCATCCTCCCATGGATAGAGTCAGTTTCAGTATCCGATCTGGAAAGTTTACAAATTTTGCAAAATTAAATGCAAAAATCTTGGCAAAACGCTAGAACTGTGTTCGAGGCTGTGCTATCTTAGAGATTGGCTCATAACGATCCGGTACTGGAATACCCATAGCAAAGGTTCTAGGTTCCATTCAATAGCCTGACTCATACGAGGCGAAACAGCAACTTAAAGAAATGACAAATTTTTTATTAAATGCTGTACTCAACTATTGGCACTCCAAAGGCAGGAAGTTAACATCCAGTGAGTTGACTTTATATCGTCTTAGCTATAGGAAGTTCAATCTATTTTTGAACACAGGAATAACAAGACTCTATAGCATCAAGTTTTGACCGATGGGAAAAAGTTTACAAAACAACCGAGCAAACCAACATTCTCTGCATGATGAATTCAATATGGAGGGAATGACGGGACTTCATCTCAATTTGAAGATGAAATCGGCTGTTGAGTTCAATTTAAGAAACCCAAGTGCTAATTGCCTTGGGGTTAATCCTCTATTTGTGTTTTCAAACCACACAAGTTGGGGATGATTTTGCCTGATCATTTTTTGTTTCATTTGGAGGTACTACTCATGTCTGTTCGTCTTTATGTTGGTAATCTTCCCAAAGAACTTGAACGCAAAGAATTACAAGAAGTCTTTGTAGAAGAGGGAGATACCGTTTCTGCTAAAGTGATTACCGATCGCAAAACGGGCAAATGTCGCGGTTTTGGGTTCGTAACGGTGCAGACCGATGAACTGGCGGATCAAATTGTTGAGAAATATAACGGGGTGATGTTTAGAGAAAATGCCTTAAAAATTGAAAAGGCATTACCTCGTAAAAAAGGAAAAGGTGAAGGGGTAGGCGGTAGCGAAAATGAAGGGGAAGAACAACCCCAACAACAGCAACAGCAACAACCTGTGCAACAACCCGTGAAATCATCGGGTAATATGCCTAAAAGTGGTGGGGGTAAAAGCCGGAATAAAAAATCCAAACATTCCTCCGGTGGTCATAGTTCTACTCCGAAAACAGGGGGTGATGAAGGCTTCCAACCCGATCCCCGTTGGGCTAATGAGTTAGAAAAACTGAAACAGATGTTAGCTGCTCAAGCTGCTAACCCTTAATTTTATAGGTTTTTCTGTTAGTTAAAAAAAGAACCCACCTCAGTCGTTATTGATTTCGGTGGGTTTTTATTAGTAGGATGGGCTTTGCCCATCAATAAACTGTATTATAGGGATCATCTGATTAATCTTAAGATTGCCAATCTCTAATCATTAAGTAAATTATTGCTGCGATCAGATGGAGAAGACCAATCAACGAAGATAAATTTAGCCCTAGATTGACCCTATCCAAAAATCCTACAATACTTTAGATCGTAATAACGCAATCGGTAACGAGATCATTTTACGAAATTTAGGAACATAAGCCCGTTTGGTAAATACATCATATTGATTCCGTTCAATCACATCTAAAATTTGTCGATATAAAATTAACGCCGTCCAAACAGGCCAGCGAATATCCTGATTTAAAACACTAATTCCCCTTTCAGCTTCCGCGTAGAATTTCCGCGCCCGTTGAATTTGAAAACGCATTAATTCCCGCCAACGATCATCCACAACCCCCTTAAATAAATCCTCTTCTGTATAGTTAAATAAGGTTAAATCATCTAAGGGTAAATAAATCCTGTCGCGCCGCGCATCTTCCCCCACATCCCGGAGAATATTTGTGAGTTGATTCGCAATTCCTAATGCGATCGCTTCTTGATTCGGAATCATGATTTCTGGGTTAGGATTCCAAGGAGTAATCACCGGAGGTTCTACACCCATAACCGCCGTTGACATTAACCCCACCGTTCCCGCCACCCGATAACAATAGAGTTCCAACTCCTCAAACGTCTGATATCGGTTGCGGTATAAATCCATGCGTTGACCCGCAATCATATCTTTAAAGGGTTGAATATCAAAACAGAAACGATGTAGCGTATCCACCAGTGCCACATCCACGTCATCACTAGGATGTCCAGCAAACACCGCTTCTAGGTGTTCTTCCCATAGATCCAAGGTTTCCTCCGTTGTCGTCGCTGCCATTGGCCCATCGACCAATTCATCAGTCCGACGACACCAAACATAGATCGCCCAGATCGCCCGACGCTTGGCTTCTGGCATCAATTGAGTGCCTAAATAAAATGTCTTGGCATACTCCGCAGTAACCTGACGGCAGAGTTCATAGGAGTCTTCCAGAGATGCCAGAGTTCTCATGCAATGAGATTTAGAAAGTTGTAGCATTCGTTGTTCTGGTGACCGACGATGGATGGGCTAGGAAGGAATAGGAGTTGGGGAAGCAACGCCCGCCGATGGCGCAGACAAAGCCGAAAAACGATCCGAAGCGAAATCTTCTTGAATCGCCTGTGCTGTCAGCTTACCAGAAAGTACAGCCCCTTCCATACTGGCGAGATAACGCTGCATAGTGTAATCTCCAGTCAGATAGAAATTAGGGATCGGCGTTTTCTGGGATGGACGATGGGCTTGTCGCCCAGGAGTCGCTTTATACACCGAACGTGGCGTTTTTACGACGTGGGATTTCAGCAATTTGGCTTTGTGGGGGATTTCCTCTGGAAAGAGTTTTTCCAACTCCGCCATGGTCGCTACCACGATTTCCTCATCCGATTTGCTAATCCAATCTTTTGCCGGAGCCAATACCAATTCCAACATAGAACGGTCAGGATGGGAATACTCTTTACAGGTATTACTCATATCCGCATAGACACTGAGTAAGGAAGAACGGGAAAACAGCAAATGGTCAATATTTGTTAACTTGCGATCAAACCATAAATGCACGTTAATTACCGGAACCCCTTCTAAGCCCTCTAGCTGTTTGAAATAGTCCAGGTCTTGCCAAGGTTTGGGTAACATCACCTTCAGGGGGTCAACGGGCATGGCAGAAACGTAGAGATCGGCCGTTAATACCTCGTCGGAGGTATCGTTTAACCCGCGAATTAAAAACCCTTTGACGCTTCCATCTTCGTTGAGTAAAAATTCTTTAATTGGGGCATTCAGACGCACTTCTCCCCCCCGTTCTGTAATGTAATCAACCAGAGGTTGACACAGACGTTCTGTGGGAGAACCATCTAAAAATGCCATTTTAGAGCCGTTCTTTTCTTGGAGAAAACGGTTTAAGGCAGTTAAAATTACCGTTGAGGATATTTCATCGGGGTTGATAAAATTCAAAGCTTTAGACATAGCAATAAACACTTCTTTCTCAACTCTAGGCGGAACGTTCTGGAGTTTTAGCCATTCTGAGAAAGAATATTTATCCATCTTCTCGACGTATTTTTGACCCTGAAGCATGGCAGGAATTAACCCTAAACCAAACCGAATTTTTTCCGGCCAGGTCAACATATCGTTATTCCGAAGAATAGCAACAACGCCGTTAAATGGGGCAGGAAGATCAGGAAAATCAAACCGAGAATAGGTTCCGGGTTTCTCCGGTTGGTTGAAGATCATCGAATGTTCTTTCCATTGCAGCCGATCTTCGATGTCCAGTTCTTTGAATAACTGCAACATATTGGGATAAGCGCCGAAGAAAATATGTAACCCGGTTTCGTACCAGTCGCCGTCTTCATCTTTCCAGGCTGCGACTTTCCCTCCTAAAACGTCCCGTCGCTCTAAGACGATGGGGGTGTGACCAAGATCGGTGAGATACTTGGCACAAGCCAGTCCCGCTAAACCTGCTCCAGCGATCGCAACTCGCATCAATAACCCTTGTGAATGTTTTCTTAATGTTTTTTCTGATTATACGTTACATCTTGTTACATTCAAACCAAACAAGATCAAAAATTCTGCTGCGGGGGGTTGCCAGTTGACTGTCGGGGCGGGTTCTCAAGGAACTGTTGTTGAGCCAATTTTAATCTGATCAAATCCTTCCTACATTAATTAAAATTGAAACTGAATCAGGGTAAACATTTATATCACTTCACGAATTCCTCAAATTTGGCATTTAGCATCAACTGGAATTGATCTGCTTTTTAGATTTAATAGGAAAAAACGGGATTATGGTTTCACCAGTTGATATTAATACCGTAACTGGCCTATCTGAACAAGATGCGATCGCGCGGCTGAAACAGGAAGGCTACAATGAACTTCCCTCGGCCGGATCTCGTAATCTTTTCTTGATCGCTTGGGAAATTATCCAAGATCCGATCTTCCTAAGTCTTAGCAGAAGGCGATCGCGTACCTGCGGATGCCATTGTGCTTTCTTGCTCAAACCTCTCCACCGATGAGTCGTTATTAACCGGGGAATCCCTACCTGTTCGCAAAGTTGCCGCTGTGGGTAACGTGGAGATGGCGCGTCCGGGGGGAGATGAGTTGCCCTTTGTATATTCTGGCACGTTGGTAGTTCAGGGACAGGGAATTATTCAAGTCCAAGCCATCGGTGCTCAAACAGAGATGGGTAAAATTGGCAAGGCTTTACAAACAGTCAAGCCAGAAGCGACCCCCTTGCAACAGGAAATGAATCGGTTAGTGAGCCGTTTGTTTGGTATCGCTTTATCCCTGTGTGTAGTAATAGTAGTAATTTATGGACTGACGCGAGGAGATTGGCTGAAAGGATTTCTGGCAGGAATTACCTTAGCCATGGCAATTTTGCCGAATGAATTTCCCGTTGTTGTCACCATCTTTTTAGCATTAGGAGCTTGGCGAATTTCTCAGAATCATGTCTTAGCTCGTCGCACTTCTGCGGTAGAAACCTTGGGTTCCGCAACGGTTTTATGTGTGGATAAAACTGGGACGCTGACTCAGAATATTATGGCGGTGCAACAACTATTTGCCTATAACCAGGAAGAAAACCCTCAGCCCTATAATTTAGAATTAGATTCAAAAAAACCGCTTCCAGAATCGGTACATGAATTAGTAGAATTTTCCATTTTAGCCAGTCAAAGAGATCCCTTTGATCCGATGGAAAAAGCCTTTAAACAATTGGGCGAGTGCTCCCTGGCAAATACCGAACATTTACATAATGATTGGAAACTATTGCGAGAATATCCCCTCTCACCCGATCTATTAGCAATGTCTCAGGTTTGGGAGTCAGCCGACGGTAAACAATATGAAATTGCTGCCAAAGGAGCACCGGAAGCGATCGCAGATCTATGTCATTTTACCCCCGAACAACAGCAAATTCTAGCCACACAAATTACTAAAATGGCAGAGCAAGGATTGCGGGTATTAGGTGTTGCTAAAGCGTCTTTACTTGATGCGCCACCCCCATTTTTACCTCCTCATCCTTCCCTGAGTCCCGATCATTTACCCGATCAGCAACATGACTTTCCCTTTCAATTTCTAGGATTAGTGGGACTTTCCGATCCAGTGCGTCCAACCGTGGCGGCCGCGATTCAAGAATGTTATACCGCCGGAATTCGAGTCGTGATGATTACCGGGGATTATCCGGGCACGGCTCAAACCATTGCCCGTCAGATTGGATTAATGCAAATGGGCGCGATTGTGACTGGGGCGGAATTGGATGGGATGAGTGACGCTGAACTCCAGGAGCGGATTCAAAGTACAAATATCTTTGCCAGGGCAATTCCCGAACAAAAATTACGGATAGTTAATGCTTTAAAATCCAAAGGAGAAGTCGTTGCCATGACCGGAGATGGCGTCAATGATGCCCCGGCTTTAAAATCAGCCCAAATCGGGATTGCGATGGGTGAAAGAGGCACAGATGTTGCTAGGGAATCGGCGGCGTTAGTATTATTAGATGATGATTTTTCATCAATTGTGCAAGCGGTAAAACTTGGGCGGCGAATTTTTGATAATCTTCGCAAAGCTATGGCTTATCTTTTAGCAATTCATATTCCCATTGCTGGGATGTCTTTAATTCCAGTATTGTTTAAGTTACCGTTAGTATTACTTCCGGTTCACGTTGCCTTTTTACATTTAATTATTGATCCAGCTTGTTCTATTGTGTTAGAAGCCGAACCAGCAGAAGAATCGGTAATGAAGCGTCCTCCCCGCAATTCCAAAGAACCCTTATTTGGCAAGAAAACCTTGGGTTTGGCGATGTTACAAGGAGGGGCAATTTTAACGATCATTGTCGTAATTTTTGTGATTTCGCTATATCGCGGACAAGGGGAACTTGATGCCCGGGCGTTAACGTTTACGGCATTAATTTTGGCAAATTTAGGACTAATTTTGAGTGCCAGTTCCACCTCGCCCCTGAGCTTAAAAATACTTAAATCTCCCAATGCTGCCCTTTGGTGGGTTATGGGTGGAGGAATATTTTTTCTGGTGATGGTGCTTTATGTTCCCTTCTTGCGTCAATTGTTTAACTTCTCTTTTCTGCATCCAATTGATATTGCTATTTGTCTACTTGGTGGCGGGATTAGTTTAGTCTGGTTTGAACAGTTAAAGTTAATCAATCAACCCCAAGGAGTTATTAAAGCTAAGTTAGGAAAACCCATTTAACAAAAGGGGTTTATTTTAATTGTCGGGTGGGTGATCATATAAACGATTACAATCACTATCAAAAATTGAAGTAAGTCACCTACCCTACGGTTTAATAGCGAGTTATGATTTTAATGTTCAACCGCAACCGTTAATTTTAACCCGAACGTATTTAACCACAACCCTAATAAATAAATTTCTCGGCTTCCTTCAATTGATAATAACTGTTCTAATGCTTCTAAATGTTGATTAAGTTGTTCTTGAGACAGTTTGCCTTCCCCTAATGCTTCTGCTACATTTGCCAAAGCCTGTTTCAATAATAAAGGTTCAGGATCTTTTTCTTCCATAATTGCCTCTAAATACCCGGCTGCTTCTTCAGGGTCTTTAAGACTTTCAATTAAAAAATCATGGTAACTTAAACTTTTAACTCTGGTCTGCATGGTCAACTCCTGTAATCTTTCCAGTATTCTATTGCGGTGCGAATGTCTTTTTCTTGAGTGCTTTTATCTCCTCCACAAAGAAGAAGTACAATTCTTGAACCAACTTGTCCAAAATAAATTCGGTAGCCTGGGCCATAATCAACTTTGAATTCACAGACTCCTTCACCGACAGAACGATAGTTTCCTAAATTCCCTTGAACTAATCGATCAAGTCTTGCTGTTATTTTATTACGGCCACTGCGATCGCGCAGAGAATAAAACCACTGATCAAACGGAATTTTGCCATCCGGTCTAACATAACGTTGAACATCTTTAGGTTGTATATCCATTATTAACTCAATGTCAGGCTAAACACTCCTCCTTGAATATCATCTCAAAATATTCGGTATAAGCTAAACCTAACTTCTTACTTTGGTTAACCGCAGGGGTCAGACGTTACACTGCGTAACAACACGATACAATAGGATTGATCTAGCCAGAAACCATATAGACAAGGAGATAAGCAACGCATGGGCAAAGTAGTCGGCATTGACTTGGGAACAACGAACTCTGTGGTTGCGGTCATGGAGGGCGGTAAACCCGTTGTGATTGCTAACTCTGAAGGGATGCGAACCACCCCCTCCGTCGTTGGGTTTACCAAGGAAGGAGAACGCATCGTGGGACAGATGGCTAGACGACAGGCGGTTTTGAATCCCCAAAATACCTTTTATGGGGTGAAACGACTGATGGGTTGTCGCTATTCTGACCTCACCGCCGCCTCTAAACGAGTTCCCTACACGATGCGACGGGATGAAACGGATAATATTCGGATCAAATGTCCCCGGGTAAATAAGGATTTTGCCCCGGAAGAAATTTCGGCGATGATATTAAAAAAATTAGTCGAAGAAGCTACTCGTTATTTAGGGGAAGAAATTACCGGGGCTGTAATTACCGTTCCTGCCTATTTTAATGATTCTCAAAGACAAGCTACCAGAGACGCCGGACGCATTGCGGGATTAGACGTTAAACGCATATTAAATGAACCGACGGCGGCTTCTTTAGCCTATGGTTTGGAACGGCGAGATTATGGGACTATTTTAGTGTTTGATTTGGGCGGTGGTACCTTTGATGTCTCAATTTTAGAGGTGGGAGAAGGGGTATTTGAAGTTAAATCTACCTGTGGAGATACGCAACTAGGAGGAACGGATTTTGATCAGAAAATTGTTGATTGGTTAGCGGAGAAATTTCTATCAGAAGAAGCGGTAGATTTAAGACGCGATCGCCAATCCTTACAACGCTTAACAGAAGCCGCTGAAAAAGCCAAAATCGAGCTTTCTGGGGTGGGAGTTACGGATATTAATTTACCCTTTATTGCAGCCACAGAAGACGGCCCTAAACACCTAGAAATTCGCCTAACTAGAGGAGAATTTGAGGGGTTATGTGGGGATTTAATTCAACGGTTACGTCGTCCGGTAAAACAGGCTTTAGCGGATGCAGGATTAACGTCTAATGATATTGATGATGTGATATTGGTTGGCGGTGCTACCCGAATGCCAATGGTGCAACAATTAGTTAGAAGTTTAATTGATTTGGAACCGAATCAAGGGGTAAATCCTGATGAAGTTGTGGCCGTTGGTGCGGCAATTCAAGCGGGAATTTTAGCCGGAGATGTGCGGGATGTTTTATTATTAGATGTGACTCCCTTATCGTTAGGATTAGAAACTATTGGGGGGGTAATGAAAAAATTAATTCCCCGCAATACAACTATTCCCGTGCGTCGTTCTGATATTTTTTCAACTTCTGAAAACAACCAAACTTTGGTAGAAGTTCATATCTTACAAGGAGAACGAGAATTAGCCGTTGATAATAAATCTTTAGGACGGTTTAAATTAACTGGAATTCCGCCTGCGCCGCGTGGAGTTCCTCAAGTTCAAGTGGCGCTAGATATTGATGCGAATGGAATTTTACAAGTTACCGCTTTAGATAAAACCACCGGACGAGAACAAAGTGTGATGATTCAAGGTGCGTCTACTTTGTCTCAAGAAGAAGTTAATCGCATGATTAGAGATGCGGAAAAATATGCAGAAGTTGACCGTTTACAACGAGAAAAAGTTGAAAAACGCAACCGCGCCCAAGCATTAACCTATCAAGCCGAACGACAATTAAGGGAAGTTGCGTTAGATTATGGAATGCAATTTGCTCAACGTCAACGGTCAAGAATTGAAACCTTAATTCGCTCTTTAAGAGATAGTTTAGAACGAGATGATGACCGAGGAATTGATCAAATTAGTGTGGATTTACAGGATGCTTTATATGAGTTAAGTCGGGAAGTTTCCGTATTTGCAACGGAGGACGATGAGGATGATTTATTTGGTTCCATTCGGCGAACTTTTTCCGGTGAAAAACGTCGAGTTGATCCATACGAACCTCCGACTCGCAGTTATCCCCGTTATGACCAACGCAGTAACAATGGTAGTAGTTTAGGCGGGGGTACAACTCGCTCTCGTCGCTATTCTCAAACTGATAATTGGGATGATGATGATGATGATTGGTTGTAAAAATCCTAGAAACCGGGTTTCTAAAAGAAACCCGGTTTCTGACCACTTAATAATGAACTCGTTAACCTAAACTCAACCTATGCAAAATTTTCGTAATTATTATCAAATTTTAGGGGTTTCCCGTGAGGCGTCAGTTGATGAAATCAAGAAAGTCTATCGCAGACTCGCCAGACAATATCACCCCGACTTAAACCCAGGAGATAAGGAAGCAGAAGAAACCTTTAAAGATATTGGAGAAGCTTATAATATTTTATCTGACCCTGAAAAACGATTAGAATATGATAATTATAGTCAATTTTGGAAACAAAAAGGGTTTCAAGATTGGCAAAAAAATGCGTTTTCAGGAATCAAAAATTGGGGAAGTCGTCGGACAATTTCTCAAACTGAAGACGTAGATTATGGGGATTTTTCTGATTTTGATACCTTTGTGGATCAATTATTAGGACGGCGCCGAGAAGTGCGAACTGTCACCCCGGACGCGCCTCAAATGACGGCGGCTGACCCCTATAATTCTCCTCGGACAAAAGCAGTTTATAAACCCACTCCCCGTGAAACCAAACGGGATATTGAGGCGCGATTAACGTTACCTTTAGAAAAGGCTTATATTGGAGGAACAGAACGCATCCGGTTAGAAGATGGACGGTCTTTAGAAGTGGATTTACCCCCAGGAATGGTCAAGGGTCAACAAATCCGTTTGAGAAATCAAGGAATTAATGGCGGCGATTTATTCTTAAAAATTAATATTACTCCCCATCCCTTTTTTAGAATAGAAAAATCGGAAATTTATTGTCAAATTCCCGTCACTCCCACAGAAGCAGTATTAGGGGGAGATGTTGATGTTCCTACTCTTGATGGTTTAGTTAAAATGCGTTTACCTGCGGGGGTTGTATCGGGTCAACGGTTACGATTAGCGAATAAAGGTTATCCGAATATTGAAGGAGAACGAGGTGATCAATTAATTGAAATTCAAGTGGTTATTCCTAAAAATATTACTCCCCAAGAACGAGAATTATATGAAAAATTACGTCAAATTGAAACCTTTAAACCTCGATCACGGATTTAAGAGGATTTCACGGATTTCGCGGATTTTAATCTGTGTTAATCTGCGTAATCATCTTAAATCCGTGTTCCGAATTTTAATCTGTGTTAATCAGCGTAATCCGCTTAAATCCGTGTTCAGATTTTAATCTGTGTTAATCAGCGTAATCCTCTTAAATCCGTGTAGGGATTTCAAAACCCTCACACTTGATCGAATTCAACAGGACAACCTCTTAAAGTCCCCCAATTTTGGGGGATTTAGGGGGCAAATATTGCTGCTTGAGAAATCGGTTCTAAAACTGCTGATCTAGCCCCCTAGCCCCCAAAATTGGGGGGAAAATAAATAATTAGGACTTTTGAGGGCGATTGCTATTATCATTGGTATGCGATCGCCTACTTTTGACACGCTATATATAGCCTGCTTGCGTAAGTCCTGTTCAAGTTAAAATCAATATCAGCAACCCCAGCCCAGACCCAGGAATAGTGCCATGACCCCAGAACAGCAAAAAGCTGAAGCGGATCGCTTATTCAATCAAGGAATTGAGGAATATGATCATGGTCAATATCGCCAAGGGTTACAATCCTGGCAGCAAGCTTTAACCATTTATCAGGAAATCGGAGATCGTCAGGGAGAAGGCAATGCTCTCAACCGTTTAGGCATTGCTTACGATAACTTGGGGCAATATCAAAAAGCGTTACAATTTTGGCAGCAGTCTTTAACAATATCAGGGGAAATCAAAGATCGCTCTCTTGAAGCAAAAGCTCTCAATAATTTAGGCCTTGCTTACTATAAATTGGGAGAATATCGACAGGCGTTACAATTTTGGCAGCAGTCTTTAATAATATCAGGGGAAATCAAAGATTGCTCTCTTGAGGTAAAAGCTCTCAATAATTTAAGCCTTGCTTACTATAACTTGGGAGAATATCAACAGGCGATTGAATTCAATCAGCAGGCTTTAACAATTTATCGGAAAATCGGAGATCATCAGGGAGAAGGTAATCCTCTAATTGGTTTGGGCAATGCTTACTATTCCTTGGGGCAATATCAACCAGCCATCGACTATTATCAACAGGCTTTAACGATTTTACGCGAAATCGGAGATCGTCAGGGAGAAGGCAATGCTCTCAACCGTTTGGGCAGTGCTTACAATTTCTTGGGGCAATATCAACCAGCCATCGACTATGATCAACAGGCTTTAACGATTTTACGGGAAATTGGAGATCGTAGGGGAGAAGCCTTGAATCTGGGCAATTTGGGCAATGTTTACGATGACTTGGGGCAATATCAACAAGCCATCGACTATTATCAGCAGGCTTTAACGATTTCACAGGAAATCAGAGATCGTCAGGGAGAAGGCAATGCTCTGGGTAGTTTAGGCGTTGCTTACAATAAATTGGGGCAGTATCAACAAGCCATTGACTATTCTCAGCAGGCTTTAACTATTTTCCGCGAAATCGGAGAACGTGGGGGAGAAGGCAATACTCTAAACGATTTGGGCAATGGTTACTATTCCTTGGGGCAATATCAACAAGCCATCGACTATCATCAGCAGGCTTTAACTATTTTCCGTGAAATCGGAGAAGGTGGGGGAGAAGGCTATACTCTGGTCAATTTGGGCAATACTTACCATTCCTTGGGGCAGTATCAACAAGCTATCGACTATCATCAGCAAGCTTTAACGATTTCACAGGAAATCGGAGATCGTCAGGGAGAAGGCTATGCTCTGGCTAATTTGGGCAATGTTTACGATGACTTGGGGCAATATCAACAAGCCATTGACTATCATCAGCAGTATTTAACGATGGCACGGGAAATCGGAGGAGATCGTCGGGGAGAATTTCATAGTCTGAATGGCTTGGCATCTACCTACAAGAACCTGCAACAAATCCCCCAAGCCTTGGAAACGTGGCAATCTGCCTTAGCTTTATCTTCTCCCCTGAAGTTTCCGGTACAATATTTATTGATCGGGCGTAATTTGGGTAATACTGCCTTTGAGGTGGAAAACTGGCAACGGGCTATTACGGGCTATGAAGCCGCCCTGGATGCTTTAGAAGAACTCTGTCACCGCGATCGCTCCGACGCCAATAAACAACAGCGACGGCGTGAAAATGTTCGGGTTTATGAACGCCTTGTCCAAGCTTATCTGCATCAGAAACAGATCGATCAAGCCTTAGTAACCCTGGAGCGCGGCAAGTCTCGCAGTTTAATTGAACTCTTGGTTAACCGAGATTTATTGCCGAAAAATACCCCACCAGAGATTTGTCAACGGTTAGAACAGTTGCGTCGGGAACTTTCTGCCAATCAACGGTTTATCGAATCTTTAGGCGGCGATATTCCGACTGCTGGTATTGATCCAGATTCTCCTCAAAGTCGAAGTGCGGGTGCTGTTAATCTTCCGATTGATTCTATTAATCAAATTCGGGAAACTTTGGTTCAGCAAAAGCAGGAATTAAATCAAGTTTTAGAACAGATTAAAACCTTTGATTCCACTTTTGAATATACCCAACGGGTGCAACGGATTAATCTATCAGAAATTCCGTCATTATTGCCAGAGAAAACGGCCTTAGTGGAATGGTTTATCGCGTCGGAAGGGATTTATGCGTTTATAGTTTGGGCAGATTCCCCGTGTCATGTTGAGCGTAACGCAGAGGAGCGAAACATCTCAGAGATTCTTCGCTGCGCTCAGAATGACAGTGAGAGTAATGACAGTGAGAGTGTTGTTGAGGGTGAAAATTTAGTTAATGGTTTTTCGATGGATTATTGGCAATCAAAACCGGAAGCGGTGACGGCAGTGGTGGAATTGCGCGATCGCTATTTAGAAACCTATAATAGCAAAACCGACATCTGGGAAAATCAGTTAGAACCGTTTTTAGAAGAATTAGCCAAAATTCTGAACATTAATCATATTTTAAGCAAAATACCGCCCACTTGTCAACGGTTAATCTTAGTTCCCTATCGAGAATTACATTTATTTCCTCTCCATGCTTTACCCGTTGCTAAAGATAACGAAAAAACCGTCTGTTTGTTTGATCAATTTTCTCAGGGGGTGCAATATTTACCGAGTTTGCAAATGGGGTTAATGTCGTTAGAAAATATTGCCTTGCGGGAAGAAAATCCAGACTATGCTGTTAATAATATTCAATTATTTGCCATTCAAAATCCAACAAAAGACTTAGACTTTGCAGAATTAGAAGTGGATGTGATCGCATCTAAATTTACCGCTAATAATATTTTATCGCGTGAACAAGCTACTAAAATCGCCCTGACTCAACCCCCCAATAGTGACCTCTTTCGAGATGCCAATTATCTCCACTTTGCTTGTCACGGGTCGTTTAACTTTGAGTCTCCGTTATTATCCCATTTAATTTTAGCAGGTGCGGTGGTTGACCCCCCCCAGCCCCCCCTTGGTAAGGTGGGGAGTGAAGAACTTTCTGATCTTCCCCTTGGTAAAGGGGGGTCTAATCTTCCCCACCTTGATAAGGGGGGGACTGAGGGGGGGTCTAATCTTCGCCTTGATAAGCGGGGAACTGAGGGAGGGTCTAATCTTCCCCACCTTAGTAAGGGGGGGACTGAGGGGGGGTCAGAAGTTCAAGAAACCAAGCGTTATCTTCCTTGGAGAAAAGGTAAACAAGTCGATACCGAGCAATGTTATACCCTCCGCGAAATCTTTAGTTTATATTTCCCAAAAGGGGAACTGGTGATATTATCCGCCTGTGAAACGGGGTTAACACAATTTGATCAGACTTTAGAAGAATATATTAGTCTTCCCAGTGGGTTTCTGTTTGCGGGGGTTAAAAATGTGATTTGTAGTTTATGGCGAGTCAGTGATTTAGCAACGGCGATTTTAATGATTAAGTTTTATGAACTGTTCCCGTCTGAAAAGTCCGTGAGTTTGGCCTTAAATCAAGCCCAAAGCTGGTTAAGAACCGTTGATAAAGAAAACCTCCTAAAATGGTTGTATGAGCTACAATTAAAACCAGAATCCAAACAAAAACTTCGTCAACAGCTAAACTTAGGGTTGTATTCATCAACCTATCAACCTTTTAAAGAAGCTTATTATTGGGCAGGTTTTTGTGCAATTGGAAAATAGGTTAAAATTATCTTGATCTTCTATTATTGTCAATTCGTTGAGGGAATAAATAATGCAAGACTCTATTGAAACCCTAGTTTGTTTTTTAGAACTGTTAGAAATTCAACCTCCCATTCTTCAAGATCAGGATAAATCCAGTTTAACCCGATTATTAGAACAACTGGAAAATTTAGAGCCTGGTGAAATTCAACAAGCTGCAAATTCTATTAAAGAATGGTGTGGAGGAGTTTCTGAGCAACAGTTAAAAGAATATGATAAAGCCAAACGAAAAGAGCGAAAAGAACTCGATGAAATTAGTGATTCTGAACCCCATAAAGATCGCTGGATTATTCCTAATTTTCAACTTGAAACCTCAGAATATTCTCAATCAGAAAATTCCTATTCTGAAGTTAGAATTTTAATTACTCCTACCTCTGAAATCGGCGAAAATTGTCCGGTTAAAGTTCCTATTTTGGATTATGTTAAGCAAATTTTAAGCCAATGGATTAATCGTTAAGATGATAGAAAAAGTTTATGCTCCCAATTTACATTTATTTGCTTTTCATCTCTGGAAAGTCTTAAGGGATGATGGCAATAATAGAGTTGAAAACCCTCAAAAACTTTGGGATAAGTGTAATCAAATCTTAGAAAGTCTGCATTTTTCAGAACGGTTAAATCTGGTTGACGAAACCTTTAAAATTTCACCGATTAAAATAGACGAAAAACTCCCTAATAGTGAAATTCCCATTACGGTCAGGATTTATCCCCAATGTCTTTATGATAGTTATGCTGTAGCGTTTAATTTACGTCGTCCCGAACAGGAAAACGGCAAAAAAACAGAAGAAATATCGTTAAATTTTTTCCGAGAAATTAATCGAGATCAGATATTTTTACCCGAATTTGTTGATAGTTCCCTCGGACAAACTTTATTAATTACTGCTTTTATTCCAGAGGAATTTAAACAAAGCTTAATTGAAGATTTAGAAAATTTAGCTCAAAAAGATTTAGAAAATTTAGCTCAAAAATGCTTAGAAGAATTTATCCCCAATAATCAACAACGTCCTCCCCTACAAAACCAAGGGGAATTATTTGGAAGTCCTATTTTTGAATATGATAATTTAAGTCAAATCAATCTTGATTCTTCAGACCTTCCCTACTTTCATGTTTTAATTTGGTTATTCACAGAGAATCAAAGCAGTGAAGATTTTATTAATTGTTATTCTGAGTTTATTGATTTATTTTATTATCGTAATAAAGTGATTACAGCCTACCAGCAAAGCCTCAAACAATATGAAAAAGCCTTTAATTATTATGGTGAAATTGAAGGGGAAATCAAAAGTTTAAATGAGTTTTTAAATCGGGAAATAACAGATGAATCTTTTTTAGATGAAGCAGACTTAAAGTTTCTTAAACAAAAACTTAAAGCTTTATCTCACCAAGATTTTACCTATTCTCAAACTCTCCGCAATTTAAAACATTATAGAAATACAATTGCAATTAATAGTAAAAACTATCAACAAACTTTAAAAACAATTGAACGGAAATTAAAAGAGAAATCATTAATTAATTATAGTCAGAACTTAGATTTTTTTCTCAGTTTTATTAATCAGGATAGTAAATATTTTCAAGAAAGAATTAATGATGAACTCAACTATTTTGTTGAGGGTTCTACTTTAGTAGATCGAGCGATCGCATCTATTCGGGGGATTACAGAAATTGAACAAACCGAAAACCAACTAGGTCATGAAAAACGGGAACAAGAGAATAATTATCAACTCCAAATCAAAATTTTAGCCGTCGGTACAGGAATGAGTGCGGGAGGAATTACAGGCTCTAGTTCGGGTCTATTATTAAATCAATATGCGACTGATTATCCCGTCATAACCTTTGGAATATCAGTGATAATCAGTTTTTTAGTGGCGTTATTCTTTTATGTAGGAATTCTCGGACTGGCTTGGATTTTTAAGAAGAAGCCATAGGCTTGTCAGTAGTGATTTATGATTATTCGCAGATTAATTAAGTTCAATTAGGGAGTGGTGCGTAAGCGCAGCGCACACACCCTACAGTTATTAGGTTAAGGGTTGACTTAAACGTCGATAAACCGTTGCTAAACCATCGGAGTCTCCCACATTTCCAGGGAATAAAACAACAGGTAAATTAGGATAGAGGGGATGATTAGAAGAAGTTTTAACCATTGAACAACCCGCTAACACCTGACCCAATAATCGGGCTGTTTTTAACGCTAATCCTTTACTCAAGACATCATTAGAGGTAATTCCGCCTTTACTAATTAAAAATCCAATATCTGGCGGTAAACCTCTAACAATATCCATCAGTAGGTCTGAAACTTTAGTCCCAAAGGCTAACCGAATTTCTACAGTATCAAATTGTAATTCTTGACGACTGGTATAAATTACTGGGGTTTGACCTGCATTATGAATAGCATAAATTTGGTCTAAAATTTGTTGTAAAAGTTCCTGTCTTTGGAGATCACTTTCTTCTAATAAATGGGAAACATCTACCTCTATTCCGACTATTCCAGGTGCTTGTAATAACTGTTCTAATTGTTGGGTGGATTTCTTTACATGGGAACCCATAATTACTACACCCGGTTTACCATTACGGGTGTATTTTGCCATTTCTTCGGCGGGAATGGGTTGATTTCCTAAAGCAGCTAAAGAGGTTAAAATACTCGCCGCGCTGCGGAATAAAAAGCGTTTTCCTTGACTGGCGGCGGTAATAATATCCGAGGCGAATTGATCAAAATCAGCTTGAGTTTCACCATCAACAACCACACATTGATTGTCTGTTAAACGCATTAACCGAGGTAACGTTCCCACCCGAATATCCGATAAAGAAAATCGTTCTACTTTTTCCGATGGAATCAAACCTTTGGTTTTTTCGGTGACATAATCGGGTAAATAACTATGTTGATAAGCGAAAACAGAATCCTTAGCAAATTCTGTTAAATGAACGGGGGTTTCTACACCATCAACCATTAAATAATGAATACTATTGCGGGTAATTCTTCCTCCTTCAAAAAAGGCGGGAACTAGAAAATGAGCATCAAAGGGGCCAAGTTCCTCGGCGATGACATCGGTTTCTATCGGATAATGACCGCGTAAGGTAGAATCAGAACGACTGACCACCATAAAATCAGTAATAGATTCGGCGGCGAGGGCTAATTTTAAATTTTGGGTGACTTCACGGGTGACGGAGGCGGCTTGTTCAGGTGTTAGGGCTCTAGTATTCGTCAGAATAAAGAAAATCGGAGATTGGTCAGCCAGTCCAATTCGTAAAGTATCGACATCCCATTGAGTCAGCAATAAGCAACTATGAACGGTTTGAGAACCTGTGGGGTCATCATCGAGAACAATAATTTTAGGTCGCATTGGAGTTCCTATCAAAATTGTGTTGAGGTCATCGGAGGATTTATAGGATATTAAGAATAGCCTACCACTTAACGAGAAGTTTGTTGCTCCTGAAGTTGTTTTAATTGTGCATGAACTTCTGAAGCAATTTGAAAGGCTTGATAGAGGAGTCTTCCTTGTTCGGTTGTGGTTTCTTCTGTTTGTAAGACGGTTAAGGCGGTGAAATTTGGATCAAAAAATTCTGAATGTTGCTCAATAAATTTTTGATGTTTTTTCAAGGTTCGTTCTATTTTTAATCCTCTAATTAATTCTATTCTAATTAAGTTTAAGGCTTCAATAATGGCTTTTCGATTGTTTAATTTTCCTGGGGGATGTTGGGTTGCTTCAAGTTGATCATAAATGCTTAAAGCTTTAACAATAGAGTTGTAACGATCAACTTGATTACAGAGTTTAACAAACTGGGGACGGGTTAAGGTATTCCAAAATTTGATACTATCTTCAAGGATTAATAGCACTCCAATGATTAAATAAATAATGATTAAAATTAAGGATATTTCAGGAAAAATTAAACTCCAAATCCAATAACTAATTAATAATAATCCCGAAATACAGAAGGTTTTTAAACCTTCCCTAATCAATTTTTTAACGGTGGCAGGTCGATACAGGGAATTCTGATTAATACCACTCCAATGTTTGATTTCCCCTGGAGTAATTTCTAATCCTTCTAAATCAGATTGCATTATACCCATGTCAGAAGCTATGGCTACAGATTAGACCTGCCAACTCTAATTTTAATAGGGAGAATTCGTCATAAATCTATTATGCCCCCCAGCCTCTTTAAGTTCAGCAGGAATCAATTTTTGGATGGCATTTTCCGTGTTAAGGGCTTGTTGATAAGCCCATTCAGGACAAGCTGGAAGGGATTTTTTACTTTCACTATATGCAGAATTAATCTGAACTAAATCATTAAGTTCTTCCTCAATGGGTCGGGGTTCTAAACGACATTTAAGTAAAAAAGAATCATATTGATCTGCCATTTGTTCATAAACTCTGGACGCGACTAAATGGGTATTTGCTTTGCCATTGGGATCTAAAAAGGTTAACAAGGGTGCGAGAATAGCCACTAAAACTGGAATAATCATGGAGACTAATTGATAATTTCCTCCTAAACTAGAGATGGCTTGCACACCAGCAACAGCGGCTAAAACGGTACTCGGAATTCCAATATAAAGATGGGTTCTTGTCCAGCGAATAGAAACATAAATATGAGCTTGACTCAAAACCCGACAGACCGTTTTGCGATCAAAAGCACGATAAAGGATATCTTCTTGAGCAACATAAGGGACTGGTTTGGCAGAATTGTCTTCTAAAGGCAGGGAAGAATTCACGGGGTTATTGATAATATTATCAGAATTAGCAGATGAACTCATGGGTTTTAAATCGGGTAAATTTGGTAAGAGGAAATGGATCAATTCTTGAACTCAGAAGCGTTTGTAGTTACACCCAACACGAGTATTTGCTTGGGGACAAGTACAACATCAGCTAAGAAAAAATAATTTTATCAAATCACGTTCAATTCTCCATCAGGGGTTACAACCTGTAACCAAACGATAAATGTTGTTCCTCTGGGGTCTTCAGGGGGGGAAACGTTATCCTCCGATACCCAGGCGGGATGAACAGGAGAGAATACTTGAATCTCTCCGTGCATTTGTTCTATTAATACTTTAGCGATCGCTAACCCTAAACCTGTCCCTGGAATTTCAGAATTTCCTTGGACACCCCGATAGTGACGTTCAAATAAATGCTCTAAATCTTCTGGGGGAATTCCTGGGCCAGTATCGCTAATCCCAATTCCGATTTGCGGGGGTTGAGATTTCCGTTTTTTAGTCGGTTTGTTCAGTCGAACTCGAATCCAAAGTTTTCCGCCCGGTGGAGTATATTTTAAGGCGTTATCGAGGAGATTACTCAAAACTTCTCGTAAGGCTTTACTATTCCCCTGGATCGGGGGTAATTTGGGGGGGAGATCAACTTGACACTGGAGTTGTCGTTCTTCTGCGATCGCTTGCGTTGATAAAATTAACGGTGATAATACCTCATACAAGTCTAAGGGTTCAAGCTGATTACAGGCGGGTAACAAAGCTAACGCCGAAGACGGGGAAATAATTTCTGCCGATGGAGGCGTCGAAATCGAGACAGAATCTACCGTTAGAGGTAGACTTAAGGGGGAGTCTGTGCTTTCTAAGGTTTGATCCGCTTGTTGCAACAATTCTTGGATGCGATCGCTCTCCCGCAAAATACTATTAGCAATGGGATAATTTTTATCTTCTGGCAGCAGTCGCTTTAATAATAATTTCCCAAAGGTACGAACAGCCGTGAGCGGACTTTTGAGTTGATGGAAAATATTATGAAGTGTATCAGCCTGTTGCGCTTGTAGGTGTTGCTGTCGTCCTAATTGTTGTTGCCACCATTGGCCGCGTTGATCTAAAATACAGGCAATAGCTAAGGTATGAGCGATCGCTTGTAGTTGACGGTATTCGTCTGGATTCCAAGGTCGATCATGACGTCCGGTGACTAAAAAGCCTAAGACCACTTCTTCCTGAATTAGAGGCAAAACCGTTTGACACCGTTGTTGCCAGGAGGCTGCTTCCTCCATCGGTTTATCCCCGTCAGTTTCCGTCTTGGAAAAATCGTTAATCTCCTCCGAAGTTAAGAGGATGCTGGTTTTCGCCTCCAGTTCTGGGGTTAATAAGCGGGGTAAGGTCGGCATTAAGGTTTCTGGTAAAGGCATCACACCCGGAAGTTGCAAATCCTCCAGGGATGTCTCAGGATAAGTGGCAATGGGAATCAGTTTCTTCTGTTCCTCATCCACCCAAGCCTCCGCTAAGTAGACCACACTCAACGACGCACCTAAACTCGCTGTCAATGACAGTTGAGTGCGACAGAGTTGAACAAACTCAGAACTTGCTGTGATCATCATAACGGTTGAGTTTTAACGATTGACAGATGAGATGCTGACTATTAACCGATAACCAACAACCGCCAACTGTCAACCCTCTTTTGTATCAATCTATTAAAACAGCTTGAAATTTTGAACTAGAACAGATATACTTCTCTCGGATTTTGTAGCTATATTTACAACCCGCCTGCTTAAAAAGGAGGTCAACAAGTTGGCTAGAAGACGTAAGCGTAAAAGCCGTCGCAGACAAGAAGGACGTAGAATTTTAGAATGTGTGCCTCAATATAGCATTTCGAGTGGCGAAGATAAACCTGTAACTGCTGCTCGCAAGTTTATCCATGCTGAGGGGATTATTCCTCCTGCTTTGCTTCTTGTCAAGCGAAATGAGCATACCACAGATCGGTACTTCTGGGCCGAAAAGGGTCTGTTTGGGGCCCAGTATGTTGAAGAAAATCACTTTTTATTCCCCAGTTTAAAACAGCTAGTGGAAAAAGCAACACCGATGTCTTCTGCTTCCACTACTACTAAGGGGGTTTGAAGTCCAGAAGTCCAGATGTTGTCGGCAACATCCTCATGTTGAAAGGGTTTTCTAAATGCGGAACTTTTCTTGAGCCATGACACCTGATGATAGCCATCACCAACATGAGCTTCAGTCCTTAACTCCTATAAGGCAGGCGCAAGAGAAAGGAACCGGATGTGTCTGGTGGAAAGAGGTCAATCGGGGCAATTTTTCTCTTGGCGTCTAGTCGGTTAAAAGTTGGTTGCATCTCTTTTTGCCAACTAACACAGAAGTCTGTGCTTCTAATCAGGGTTTGATGGCAATTATTCGCAGGGTTTGAGGTGGAGTGCTTGTTTGAGCGTTGCCAGTTCGTCTCGGTGAGCGGTAACGGTAATTAAACTTTGGGTTTGGTTTCCCTTTCCCTGATCGAGAACAGCATCTAGCTTGAGAGAGACTTGTTCTGGGCGCCGGGCACCTTGCCAATAAAACCAACCCGCCAGGGGCGAAAGCAACACCAGCCCCCAAGGGAGTTTGCCCGTGTTGGGAATAGCCATCGATAGCACTAACCCTAGACATAACAGTCCCACGGCTGTTAATAGGGTTAAGAAGATGGCTAAAAACCAACTGGGGCGGACTAACCCCTCAAAGGTAATTTGATTGTTTTCCCGATTCAACTCCGTAACACGATAGGCTCGTGACGCAAAATACTGCTGAGTTTCCGTGAGCAGGGAGTCCGCCTCCTGTTCCGCAATGAGTTGTTCTTGCTGTGTTCGATCTTTAATCGAAGCTCGAATGAAGAAGAATAACCCAATGGCTAGTAATAGCGTCAGCACGAAAGTCGAAGGGATTACGGGAATGAGCATAGATTAAACCAGTATAGTCTGAAAGTGTCACTCGTTGATTTTTAGTTTACATAAATTTACCGAGATGTATATTCAGACCAAAGCCGTGCCAAATCTTGAGCCTGATGTTTATATTCAGGTATGATTTGGTACATCCTGCGAGGGCGACCTCTACCTTCCACCTTCTGCCAGTATCCCGTAATTGTTCCTTGTTTTTCTAGGAACTTGAGGGCGCCGTAGAGAACCGTGTCGGATAATCGATAGGTGGAATATTCCTGTTCCAGTCGTTCAATCAGTTCGGTTCCATAGGAGTCCCCTTGGAGAAAAACAGACAAAATGTAGCAAACCGCCAACTCTTTATTGAGATAGATAGGCGGGGGTTCTTGGAAAAATTGATAGATTTCTTCAAAGGTCATAAGATTCTCCCGCTTACTCTGAAGCATAATTGATTCACCTATAATTTTAGAGAATGGTGAAAATACCGACTTCTAGCCTGACTCTATTTCTCTAATTTATCGCGCCGTGATTCAGGATTTAGTCAATGTGGTCACTATTTCTGTGGATTTTGGAGAAAATAACTCACAGTAATTATCCTAGCTCAAGTGAACTACCCACACTCACCTAACGGTAATGCAGAAAACACTAATGGCAATTAAGTTTAAACTGGTAGTTCTCATCAATTTTACCTTAATGTCGGCAGAAGGCTCCCGCTATAACCGAGGGGGATTTATCGAGCGCAGCGAGTACCCCCAATGGTTTAGCGGTGAGATGAATGCCGACCAGCAAACAATTGAGCGTTAGCGAATCCTTATAATTCTACC
>CAITND010000071.1 GCA_903893625.1 uncultured Oscillatoriales cyanobacterium | reverse complement strand
TCGAAGTCGGCGGTGGTGACGGAACTATACTTAACACCGGTGAGGGAGACGTTGATGTTTTCGCTAAAACCGCCACTGCCGTTGTTGCTATAGATTTTGCTGATGGGGTTATTAGAACTATCCCGGCCCGTGAGCAGGATATCGGTGTCCCCATCTTTGTCGAAGTCGGCGGTGGTGACGGAACTATAGGAAACACCAGTGAGGGAGACGTTGGTGTTTTCGGTAAAGTTAAAGCTAGAAGTCATTTTCTTAATCTCCTTTAATCTGGTAGTCGGTTTATCCCTAATGGGTATCAAGATGCTTCTGATGGTTGGGGGTTAACGGTTTCCCATTTGTCGAAATGCCTCTTCTAAGTGGCTGACAAACCCTGATATGTTAAATAACGGGGCATCTCGTGCCTTTAACCGTTGACGCAACTGTTGCAACTCCTGGGGATGGGTGGCCCAGTCAATGGCCTTTTGTTCGTACTCCTCCACACTGTTAGCAATCATTTCTGGGAGTCCGCCACTGGCACAAATACTTGCCCCCATGCGGGAAGCATTGGTCAAACCGGGTTTTGTCAGTACAGGTACACCCGCCCACAACGCTGCTACAGTGGTGGAACCTCCGCTATATATCCACGTATCTAAGGCTAAATCTGCCAGTTGTAAGCGGGCTAAATATTCGGGGTGGGGAATTTTGGGGACAAAAATTAGTCTTTCGGGTGCAACTCCAGAAGCAGCAGCTTTTTTGTGTAAATTATTGATAACTTCCTCTGTTGTCGGTTCAGATAACCACAAAACACTGCCTTCAACTTGCTGTAAGATTCCCATCCAAACGGCAAATAAATCCGGCGTGATTTTAAAGTGTCTGTTGAAGCAAGCAAAGACAAAACCATCTTCTGGCAACCCGAATTCAGCCCGACTAAATTGTTTGTTGGAAATCTCCATCGGTGAACAGATAAACTGATGGGGTAAATAGATAATTGACTCGCTGTAATTTTTAGCTAAATCTGCTGGTACTACCCATTCATCCGTTAGCAAGTAGGGGATAAAATTCGCTCCCATTGTATTGGGATATCCCAGAAAACTTGCCTGTATAGGTGCAGGTTGATAAGCAAATATTTGCGGTTTGCTGTAACCAGTATACCCGGCTAAATCGATTAAAATATCAATGCCATCAGCGTTAATTTGCACAGCAGCATCGACGGCAGAAAGTTGGGAAATATCTCGAAATTGATCACAGCCATTTTTAATCATTTCTGTGACTTCATCGTTGACATTTAATAGGTTATAGCCAAAGATTTCAAACTGGTCTCGGTTGTGAGTTTCAAAAATTTGATAAATTAACCGTCCGACGGCGTGACTGTAGAAATCTGGGGAAACATAACCCACCCGCAGTTTATCGGTTTTTTGAGAATAGATGAATTGAGGTTTTTTCGGGTTAACAGATTTCTCAATGGCGGCGGCGTGTTTCTGAGCAACTGCTAGGGATAATTCTGGGGGAATAGGAAGGGCGTTTAACTGAAAGGGTGCGAGGGTGACACCGCCGTTTTCTTCCTGAATATATTGGGTCGTAGAATCAATTAATTGTTCTATGAAACTATCATAGTTTTCCCAGTCGCAAAGATTGAGTTTAACAAAACCAATATGGGATAATAAATGTTTAGCATTGGGGTTGAGTTTTTGCACTCGTTCATAGGCGAGTTTCGCTAGGGTAAATTGACTCTGAAATTCCCAAATCTGTCCTAATTCAAAATAGGCATCAGCATAGTCCCGTTGGTGTTTAGCTGCGGTTTGGAATAGCTGAATGGCTTCGTCTAATTTGGCTTGTTGTTTATACAATAAACCTAAATTATACAACGCTGGGAAAAGTTCAGGGTTTAATTCCAAGGCGCGGTTTAATAACTCCTCGGCTCGATTTAACTGACCTTCAATTATATAAATTGACCCCAGGTTAGTTAATGTTAACGTTGAATTTGGGTTAATTTTTAGAGCGTTTTGATAACAAGTTATGGCTTGATCTAAATGTTTTTGATTTTGGAATAAAGTTCCTAAATTATTATGGGCGGGAATATAGCTGGGATCAGATGCTATGGCTTTTTGAAAACAAGCGATCGCTTCTTCAATTTTTCCTTGTTTTTTGAAATCTTGCCCCCGTTCAAATTCAGCTTTTGCTGCTTTTAATTGTGGGTTTTCTAACTTCCTTAAGTGTTGTTCTAGGATGTCATCTAATTCTGAAATCGTCGTCTCATCTTCCCGAAAAATCTGCCCGACATATTCAGTGTTTTGACGAGAAATTGGAAAGGGTTTACCACCATAAAATTCATCATGAACCAAACTTTGATATTGAGCCAAAGGATAAATGACATCGTTCAAAAACCGTTGATCAATGCCTTTCGTTAAAGATTCAGCGTGAGTTTTAACATAATTATTGATAGCAGTTTTGATCTCTAAATTCCCTTTAAATCCCCACATTCCTCCCATAATTTTGCTTCGATGCCAAGGATGATCTCGCATAATATGAAACGGAAAAGGACTGGCTAACCATTCATCAACGGCGGCTCTTTCTCGTTGATTTAAACGAGAGTCCGTATCCCGAATCATGGTAATTTCCACATCAGAATCATTCAGGGCTAGAAACCGCCAAAATGATCCGGTACAATTTTGGGATGGGGTCTGCATCGGGATGATTTCTACATGATTCCAACGGGCTAAATGTTCTAAAGTTTCTGTGGGAACTGTTGCATCAACATAAAACCGACAAATCCAACCCGGATAAATTTTAAGTGCTAATTCCGCATTTTTAACCGCACCAATATTGTAGATAGGATCATTGCCCCAAAGACTAAAAGAGATGACTTTTTTCTGGGTTTTTGTGGGGCTACCAATAGTCACTAATTTAGCAATATTCCCACTTTTAAACCCTAAAGCCATCGGACATTGAACTTGGGGAAAAATAGCGACATCATAAAGTTCTGTGGCTTCGGTATCCATGTCTAGCCACTCGACAATATTTCCGGTTTTTATGTCAATAATTAGGATGCCACAACGGGCTTCGGCTTGTTTTTGTTGCAGCTTTTCTCCCAGTAATAAACCGGAAAAATGATAATCTCTGGGTTTAGATAAACCCACAACCGCAAAATCACCGACAAAGGCTAACCCCCGTCCATACCCCGGACAAAATGTAACCGCAACAAATTCCCCGTTTTCGATGTATCCAAAATCTCCTGTTCCTGAGTTGAGTAACCACAATTTCCCTTGATACCATCGGGGAGAGTGGGGCATCGATAAACCCCTAGCGATGATATCGTTGGTTTGAATATCAATCACCACTCCCCCATCACCCCTTCGATGTCGCCAACCAGAGGCTACATCCGAACTACTCACCGCCGTTACATAGCGGGGAATACCGTTAACGGTGGCTAACCCGTTAAGGTGACAGCGATCTTCCGGGGCGAGTTTGCTGATAAATTCCGGTTGCCAGATGGGGGTAAAGCTGTGTTGGGGATGGAGCGTCGCTAAACAGCTATATTCGGTGTTGGCAAAGATGATGTTACCTTGAGGATCAACTACAAGGTCATGTACGTCTAAATCTCCGGTGGTGTAGGCAACGCGAGGAACGTAGACGCGATCATATTTATCCTGTAAAAGTTCCCCATTTTCTAGGATATTTTCAAACCGCCAAATTTGATAGCGGGTAGCAAGGTAAAAGCGTTCTGATGTCGTATAAAGTCCCATCGGGCGATCAAATTCCCAAACGGGGGTGGAAATTTGGCCGTTAGGTTGGACTCCGATCAAACAAAGGCGGTTTGTTTGGTAGGTAGTTAGGGCGACGCTGACTTGCTGTTGGTGTAGCCATTCCAGAAAGTGCCGCGAGAAAGGAACCGTTAGGGTTTTAGGATTGTTCATGGGTTGTTGCTTGAGCCAAGTCCAAAAAGTTGAATTGGCTCAGATGTTAAGTGCTTATGTAAAACAAATCACCCAGTTGAGAAAAAAACCGGGAACCTGGAATCACCAAATGTGTAAATAATTATGTTTGGACACTTATTAAGTCCCTAAATAGGCCATTGGGAAATCCTGAAACTCCTGTAATACAAGTGGCCTTGCTTGAAGCGGATACAGAGTTTAAAATGTTGCTAACCTGTCGCCCCTTTAAATTGTATAGTTAGGTACCTGAAACCTTTCTATAGCTTAGATCGGGTTAAAAAAGTAGATTGCTTAACAGCTTAGAAGCATCTCCAATTTCTATAATATTTCCATAGCTGTCACTGTCGGAAAATCTTTACAATTTTTTACCTATAGAGCTTTTGTGTAGGAAGGGATTAGATGTTCTGGTGTCGTAAGCAATCGCCGATTTTTTTTCTAATGAAGTTGATTCGGATTAAGATTGGGTATCCTTAAATTAATATCAACTGTGTTTTGGGGACTGGCAATGCGTCAACTTTGGTTTCTGATCTCCATCGGTATTTTCGCAGTTGGATTAGGAGGATGCGGTTCGCCACCTGAAGAAACGGCTACCACACCCAGTCCAACAACTTCTCCTACGGTTTCCCCTGAAGCTTCAGCTTCACCTAAACCGAATGCAACCCCTAGTCCGGGTCAAGTAGCCCCGTTTAAAAATCCTTTAGTCAAAGAACAATCAAACGTTGCTGCGGGTGCGGGTTTAATTCAATCAACTAATCCAGAAGAACGCTTAAACTTATTACGTCCGCCGGGAACTCCCGTAGCACCCGCTACCACCGTGGCTCCCCCTGCGTCGAGTGTTGATCCGTTTGCCGTCTTGCCTCCATCAATTGTACAAACCACTCCTGACATCGGAGAAGCGCCGGAAGTACCAGAACAAACCATTCGTGCTGTGCCAGATTTGCCCGATTTACCGAGTGCTGAACCTCCGCTTCGCTGGAGAACTGCAAGTGTTAATATTCCCTCGCCACAAACCCCTAACCCCAATACGGGATTTAAGCCAACGGTAGGTCAGGGTAGAGGTTCGACTGCAAATCCCAGAATAACACCAACACCGCCCAGTGGTGTTACTCGTAATTTCTCTAATCCCTTATCTCCTAACCCAAGGGGAACATCACCTCAACCTCGAACCGTTGGCCCTCGGAGAACCGTACCGACATTACCGACTTTACCCATTGCCCAAGTCCCTGATTTACCTGCAATTCCGAATACGGAAGCGCCCCCGTCTTGGCGTGATCCTAATCCACCACGACCAGCGCCTGTTGCCGTTCAACCCTTTGTGCCGCCACCTCCATCCACAGACTTAGCTCAGGCGATGGAAGTCACGGGAGTATTGCAAGTGGGAAATCAAACTAAAGTTATTCTTAAAGCTCCCGAAGAACCCACCAGTCGTTATGTGAACGTGGGACAGCGTGTGTCTAATGGTGAAGTTCTCGTCAAGCGAGTTAAGTTTGATACCGGGGGTGAACCCATTGTGATTTTTGAGCAAAATGGCATTGAGATTGCTAAATCTGTGGGTGCAATTAATCCACCTGCCGACAAACAAATCAATAATATTGGTATGGGATTCTCCCGTCCAATCAGTTAGTCCAATTAAAAAGGACTTACGGAAACGGGTGTCATCTTCAGTAATTTATAGAATTTTTTCATGGTAGGAGTAACCATGTTGTGTTCGATGCCAAAACTGAGTTTTTTGACGCTAATTTTATCGAGTTTAGCGGTTGTTATTGGGATTAATCATCCCCTTCCTGCTGTTGCACAGCAAGCAGAAGGTAAGCGTCCTCCCGTTTGTGAAGGACAATTACCCACCGGAAGCGTGAAGTGTAACTATGAGGGAGGAGATAACTATAAAGGGGATTTTGTCAACGGCAAACCGGAAGGGCAAGGGATTTATGTTTATGCCAACCGCGATCGCTATGAAGGACAATTTCGTAATGGTTTACCCAATGGACAAGGGGTGTTCATTTTTTCTGATGATGCCCGTGTAGTTGGGGTATTTAAAGATGGCAATATCAGTCAGGGAACGGTAATTTTTGCCAATGGCGATCGCTATATTGGCACGTTTAAACTGGTGCGAGAAATTGGCAGTGGAAAGGTCAGTAGTCAACCCAATGGTCGGGGACAATTTATTTATGCCAATGGCGATCGCTATGAAGGGGAATTCTTTGCCGGATCTCCCTTTGGTCAAGGGGTGTTTACCCGAACTAATGGCACTCGCTGTCAAGGACAGTTTTTTAATCAACAACTCGATGGCAAAGGCACCTGTAGTTTTTCTAACGGAACTCGCTATGAAGGGGAATTTCGAGGTGGAATTCCTCATGGCCAAGGAACAATTATTGATGCCAAAGGCAAGCGTTTTCCAGGGTCTTTCCGCGATGGCAAAAAAGTATAGACAAAATCTCATATAGCAGGGAATTACGAATTACGAATTACGAATTACGAATTGGGAATTGGGAACAGAGATAAAAACACAGATACCAGTTTAGGTTTGCTGCATTAGTCTTTGTAAATCACCGTATTTGCGCGAGTGCTATACACCGGGAGATTTGCTGATGAACGCTTTTTCTAGTTCAACGGGTCAGTCTATTTTTGATTTTGTACCTGATCCCAGCCAGGATCGGGAACTGTTGCAACAGTTAAGTTTTGTACCAGGACTGGCAGAACTCTTGACAATTCGCCAAGTTCATGCTTTAGAACACGCAACGGTTTGGGTACTGAGTGAAGGGGCGAATACCCCTAACCAACGGGCCGAAACTGAATTGTTAGGGGGAATGTCAACGGAACAGGGTTTTTACCTCTATGGAAAAGTGGATACAGGACGGTTACGGCAAGCCGTTGAGCAGGGGTTAAGACGTCTGATCCAAGGAGAATGGGATTTAGCCGTTCATCCGCGCTGTGGGACGAATTTCTCGGTAAATTTACTCTTAACCAGTGGACTCGCATTCGGAATTAGTTCCCTGCTTCCCAAAAACTTCATAGAACAATTGTTCGGTTTGGGATTAGCAACGGTCTTGGCCAATCAATTGGCCCCGGATTTGGGAAGTATAGCCCAACGTTATCTGACAACGGCGATTCCCTTTAATTTGAGGGTAGTAGAAATATCCCAAACCCAAGACTTTTGGGGACGTTCAGCCCATTTTGTCCGAGTACAATGGGTAAGTTAGCAATAAAACTTAAAGACTTGAGTGAACTTAGACAGCCGATCCAGTAGTACCCTGAACATTAAACGTCTTTATCCGTTCTTTTGATTAAAAAGGGGAAGATAAACCAATGGTTCAACGTGGTTCTAAAGTTCGTATCTTACGCAAAGAGTCCTACTGGTATCAAGAGGTGGGTACAGTTGCTTCTGTAGACCCCAGTGGTATCAAATACCCGGTGATTGTTCGCTTTGATAAAGTGAACTATGCAAACGTCAACACCAACAACTTTGGGACATCCGAGGTGGTTGAAGTGGAAGCTCCAAAAGCATCTGCCAAAAAATCTGCACCCGCTAACTAATATTAGCCAGTGCCGGAACTACCGGAAGTTGAAACCGTTAGGCAAGGTCTAAATCAAGTGACCTTGAACCAAGCGTTTATGGGGGGTGAGGTGTTGTTAAAACGCACTCTCGCCTACCCGTTTTCTGTGGATGAATTTTTGCAGAATTTAACCGGAATTGCGATCGCTCACTGGCATCGCCGAGGTAAATATTTATTAGCGGAATTGGTTAAATTAGACTCTGATTCAACCCCTGGAGGCTGGTTAGGGGTTCATTTACGGATGACGGGTCAATTATTATGGGTTAACCCTCAAGAACCCTTACAAAAACACACTCGGATTCGCTTATTTTTTGCTGAAAATCGAGAATTGAGATTTGTTGATCAACGCACTTTTGGTCAAATTTGGTGGGTTCCGCCGGATCAAGAAATTTCTAATATTATTACCGGATTAAACAATTTAGGGCCAGAACCTTTTGCTCCAGAATTTTCCGTTGAATATTTACAAGCACAATTTAAAAAACGTCAACGCCCCATAAAATCAGCCCTTTTGGATCAAAAATTAGTCGCTGGAGTCGGGAATATTTATGCAGATGAAGCGTTATTTTTAAGCGGAATAGCCCCCACAACCCCTTGCACTAAATTAACCCGTGAACAACTCGAACGCTTACAGCACCAGATTATTCAAGTATTAGAAACCAGTATTCAAAAAGGGGGGACAACTATTCGCAACTTCCTGAATGTTCAAGGGGTAAATGGTAACTATGGCGGTAGCGCCTGGGTTTACAACCGTACAGGAGAACCCTGTCGGGTTTGTGGAAGTCCCATTGAACGCTTAAAACTCGCCGGACGGTCTGCTCATTTTTGTCCCCAATGTCAAGAATAGGGAATTATGAATTACGAATTACGAATTACGAATTACGAATTACGAATGGGGAATGGGGAATGGGGAATGGGGGGAAGAATATCGAAAATTAACCCAATAAACCTTTAAAATTTGGAAAAGATTCTATCACCATTTTAAGTTAACGTGCTATGACAATTAAAAAAGGTGACTTCGTTCACGCGATTCGGGAAAAGTTAGAAAACAGCTTAGAGGCAAAAGCCAGTGATAACCGATTTTCCCCTTATATTTTTGAAACCAAAGGGGAAATTATGGAACTGCGAGGGGACTATGCTTTAGTGAAATTTGGACAAGTCCCCACACCGAATATCTGGTTAAGAATAGACCAACTAGAAGCAGCCGAATAGCTGGCATAATCTGTTAAGCGGTCTATCCCTCTTTTGTCACTTGAAGGGAAAACCTTGATTTTCCCTAGCCTGAAAAGGCGTAACTTCGCCTTCATACCCCGAAATGACAAAGGAGGGGTTATTTTAGATCTGGTGGAGAAATGCACTCAAGCAAAAGCTAACAGTTCAACTAAAATTATTACAGCCTATTTGGGATTGCTATATGTTATTAGAAACTTTAGGCATAACAATTTTACCCTGGTTAGGGGAATGGGGAGCAGTAACAATCGCAACTGGTATTCTCAAGAATATTTCCAGTCAATTAAATCCCCAGGAGATTGAAAAAGCCTTAAAAGTGGCGATTACTGTAGCAGATCAACAATGTGATCAGTTATTTTATCAGTGTGGTGATCGGTTTAAACGTAAATTTTTAGATAAATATTTCCAGAGAATAGAAGTTTTAGAACAGTTGCAAAAACCTCTAGTTAATCAGGGAATTAATCTTGATTTACTTGTTTTTATTTTTGAAAAAACGGTTAAAAATAATCCAGATAGAAATAATACGATTAATCCAAAATTTATTCAGCCTTGGTTAAAACTATTTAAAGCAGAATATTTTAAACAAATTGGTAATTTAACCTTTCAGTATGCTAAAGCTGTTTATCTAAAACAATTAGCAAACTGGTATGATGATGTTAAGTTTGTGGGGATTGATGTTAGAGGACAGGAAAACGATAAATCCGAAAAGCTGGCTAAAATTTTTGTGATGCAAGATGTCAAAGAAGAGAAAAAAGAACGTTATGGGAGTCTGAGGGAAGCTGATTTTTTAGAGTTGGGAGATCGGGGAAATCGCCAAGGGGAATTATCCCGACAACAACGTCAATGGATGGCTTTAGATAATTATGCGGGAAATCCCTTTCCGGCTCAGGATTTATTAACGAAAAATCAAGCTAAAAAGGTTGTGCTTTTGGGTGCGCCCGGTTCAGGAAAAACAACATTATTGAGTTATTTTTCGGTGATCATTGCTCAAAATCAACCTGGATTATTAGGCTTAAATTCCCAAGTTGATTGGCTACCGATTTTGATTCGGATGCGGGACTATGTTCGCTTTGAAAATCTGAGTATTTTAGAATATTATCAGCAATTTTGCTATAAATCTCTATCGGTTCAATCTTTACCCGAAAGATTTTTTGAACATTGGCTACAAGATGGTAGAGCTTTAATTCTTTTAGATGGTTTAGATGAAATTGTTGAAGAAGGAAAACGCCATGAAATTGTCCAAAAAATAGAGAATTTCTTGGGAAGATATGACCAAAATCGGGTAATGATTACGTCTCGTCCGGCGGGGTATAGAAGAGACTTTTTTCGAGCTGAAGAGTTTCCCCATTATTGGTTACAGCCGTTTGATGAACCTAAAATTAACGCATTTATTGAGAATTGGTATAATAGTCGGACTCCAGATCCAGAAGAAGCTAAACGCCGCAAGGAAGATATTAAAAAAGCTTTTGATAAAAATCCTCGCCTGCAACTTCTCGCGCGGAATCCTTTATTGTTAACGATTATTGCTTTAATTCATCGTTATCAAGCTCAATTACTGAAGGAAAGATATAAACTTTATCACTGTGCAGTACAAACTTTATTAACAACCTGGGATACAACCAATAAGCAACTCGAAAATTATAACAAATTAGAATATCTCAAAAATGATGATTGGGAAGCTCTGATGCAAAATTTGGCGTTTTGGATTCATAGCCATCAAGGCGGAATTGCAGGCAATGAATTAGAGGGAACGTTAATTGATAAAGATGAGTTGATTAAGTTTGTGGCAAATTATATCAAAGAAACAAAGCAGATTGAATTAACTAAAGCCAAAAAGGAAGCCCAACGTTTTATTGATTTTGTGCGCGATCGCAGTGGCTTACTCAATGAACAAGGGACAGATTGTTATGCGTTTGTCCATAAAACTTTTCAGGAATATCTCTGCGCTCAAAAAATACAACGGGAAATGGAAGAAGATTCCTATAACTTCGAGATTATTCTCGATGCTATTAAAACCCATCTCCATGATGCTCACTGGCGGGAGGTTTTGTTATTATTGGTAGCTCAACAGCAGAAAAAATCAGCAGCAAAGGCAATTCGAGCTATCTTGAATAATCAAAGTGAGTATGAGCAATGGTTACACCGAGATTTATTATTTGCGGGTAGTTGTTTAGCTGAAAATCCCAAAGGCTTAAATGTGGCGGATAGTCGTTTAGTGGAGAATATTTTAGAACAGTTAGTCAGTTTAGAAATTAGTGACAAATTAGAAATTAGTGACAAAAGGGGAAATAAATTAAGGGAAAAGCTTTTTAAAGTGTTTTGCAGTCTCTATGAAACAGATTTTGCTCCGCAATGTTTGGCAATTTTAAAAGCCCAGACAAGCAAAATTAGTTCATATAGATTATTAACCTATCGAGTCGAATTAGGGGAAAAGGAAACAGTTATTGACGAGTTAATTCAACAGTTGTCCGATAGTGATTATTCGGTGCGTTACCATGCAGCAGAGGCATTAGGTAGGTTAGGGAATACTTCAGAAACAGTAATTGAGGCTTTGCTTAAGGCTTTGTCCGATAGTGATAAGGTGGTGCGTTGGAATGCAGCAGAGGCATTAGGTAAGTTAGGGAATACTTCGGAAACAGTAATTGAGGCTTTGCTTAACGCTTTGACTGATAGTGATAATGCGGTGCGTTGGAATGCAGCATGGGCATTAGGCAAGTTAGGGAATGCTTCAGAAACAGTAATTGAGGCTTTGCTTACCGCTTTGTCCGATAGTGATCATGGGGTGCGTATGAATGCAGCAAGGGCATTAGGCGAGTTAGGGAATGTTTCGGAAACAGTAATTGAGGCTTTGCTTAACGCTTTCTCCGATAATGATGGTCTGGTGCGTCTTTTTGCAGCAGGGGCATTAGGCGAGTTAGGGAATACTTCGGAAACAGTAATTGAGGCTTTGCTTAACGCTTTGACTGATAGTGATAATGCGGTGCGTTGGAATGCAGCAGACGCATTAGGTAGGTTAGGGAATGCTTCGGAAACAGTAATTGAGGCTTTGCTTCAAACTTTGTCCGATAGTGATCTTTGGGTGCGTTTGAATGCAGCAGAGGCATTAAGCAAGTTAGGGAATACTTCAGAAACAGTAATTGAGCCTTTGCTTAACGCTTTGTCCGATAGTGATTATTGGGTGCGTTACCATGCAGCACAGGCATTAGGCAAGTTAGGGAATGCTTCAGAAACAGTAATTGAGGCTTTGCTTAACGCTTTGTCCGAT
>CAITND010000070.1 GCA_903893625.1 uncultured Oscillatoriales cyanobacterium | reverse complement strand
TTCAGCTTTACGCCAATTGATTTGGTTCCATTCCACCGTCTGATTTTTATTCAGCGTTTTAGACATATATATTGCTACTTGTTCTATTTCTTTGGAATTACCGAGCGTCTGTCAGCATATCCCTTGTATTACCAAGGGCATTCGCTTTTGACACCATCCTTTCCCTACATATCGTTCGTTAGCTACTTACTGGATGCACGACCTTTTCCAGAGATATATAGGGGTTACTTCGTTCCGATTACACATTGATTGAAGTCTTTAGCGTGATGCTATCCACCGGGTTTATTGGGCGGTGCTTATAAGTTCGATTGGCAAATCGCTTATGCCCTTGTCCTTGCCTTTTGGCTTGGTGTTTATCAGTTCTTTACCATGTTTTTCAATGGTTTTATTCCTGATTTAGCCATTACACCATTAAAATTCACGATGGTTCAAACACATCTTTGCTTGCGCTACGCATGGACTTTTTGCTCAGTAGTTACCAGATTTGGCTTCCAGTAGTTCTACCTTTTAACCCCGCTTTAGTCTGTTGGTTGCTACGAGCGTCAAACTAGGGGTTATGCTTTCACCTCAGCACTTGAGGGGTAGGACTTGTCGTACAACGACTCACCTACAAATGTAATCAGTTATCACCAGTCTTAACAACTGGGTTAACCGTCCCATAAGCCTTTCAGCTTATTTTTGGTTAAACGAATCGCACTGCCAGATATTTAGTGTATTGTTCGGTACTATATTCCGTGATTCCTAAGATATTATTTCCCACAATATGATTAGTCCATTTACATTCATGTTCAACGGCGGTGTTGAACATTTCATAAATTTGATCAACCGAATGAGTAAACACTTGCATGGCTTCAGGAATTAATTTCTGGAATAACCGAACATGAGAAAGTTCATCACGGTTAATCATTTTGAAAATATCAGCAGATCCCGGCATTAACATCCGTGACGCTAAATTGTAGAAGTAGATAACGCTACTACCCATCCTTTCGGTAGGGGCTAGAACATACCATTATCTTTAACCTTGCGCCCTTTCCGAGAATCAACCGATCTAATCGGATAACATTCTTTAGGTAATGGACTGATATTGTATGTACCATTATTAATTTTTCTTAAAACGGCTTCACTTGACCACCCATATCTTTCAGTAATTTGTTTAAAAGATAGTGTCTGATCACGCAGCAATTCATAAATCTGGTGAATATCATTCTCAGAAAGTTTTTTCCTTTTAATAGTCCGCTTTCTCAAGGGATACTCGGCAGATTCATCTAGCCATGCGCGACCAAGATTTATATCAGCGATTGCATCAGGTGAGATCCTGTACATATCAGCAATTTCTAGGAATTTAAGATTTGTACTAATAATTAAATCTTTAATCTCCCAAATATTGTGTTCTGTTAGTTTCTCATTTCCATTAAAAATGACTTGATTATAGCCATTGACTGTAGATTGAAAAAAATGAATCCAGTGTGACTCTCTTTTTCTCAAATCACGACATGGGATATTATCTTCAATAACACAAAAAGAAAAATCCTTAATGTCTTTTTTCATATCATCATATAGGTCTGTTTTAATTTGCCCTATACTACGGATATGTTGCGCCAGTCTATTGCCGAAATTAATCGTTGTGCAACCGATATAAATCTTGCCGTTTTTAAGATTTTTAATCTGATAGACAACACCTGTTAAACTTGCCATACAGATCACTATTAAATCAGATGATACATCCATTATAAAAGTTAATCCGCTTATGGTCAAGTCGGTTAAAGATACTCACCCTCTGTTCGTTGAACCTTCTCCTTTTATGAGGAGCTTGGCTGCTGATTGCCCATTGTAAAGATTAGATCCCTTGCGGCTTCCAATCAATCCTTTAACTTTTTTCTGCTCTCGCACCTGGCGCGCTTATTATTTCTAATTTCGCTTTGGTATAAAGGCTTTAGGGGGTTCCAGCAATTTGATGAGTTTTCACTAACATCTCGCGGTGCTAGGGGGCCACTAATTTAACCCATTGTAGAAGTAAATTCCTTCTAACAGATAATTAGCTAACAGGGAAATAAAGTAATTTTCGAGAGTGGGATTATCCATATATTTCTGATAAATCCCAGCAATGAATTCACAGCGATCGCGCAAGACACTATCGGTTTTCCAAAACTCATAAACAAAGGTTCTCCGCTCCGATGGAATAATCGTTTCAATCATGTATTGATAACTCTGATTGTGCATCGCCTCCTGAGAAGTTTGTTCTGCCATACAAAGACTAATTTCTGGGGCAGTTACACAACTTTTCATGTGAGGAATATTGCAGGTTTGAATGGAATCTAAGAACGTTAAATAACTTAAAATTCCATCAAATGCCCAGCGTTCATCAGGAGTTAAGTTAACATAATCCACGACATCTTGAGTAATATCTAATTTTTCAGGTACCCAGAAATTCTCGCGCATTTGTTTGTATAAACTAACAGCCCAGGAATAACGCACATCATTTAATTGCATTAAATTTGTGGTTTCCCCAAACCAAATAGAACGATGATTAATATCATCATTCCCATTCGGGTTAAAAATCGGATTTATGGGCATTTTTAAGAGTTTTTTATGCCCATTTTTATCCCTTGCTGAAGATGAAACAAAATCTAATCCCATACTTGTAAGATACAGTGGTACAAAACCACTGTAGCTTGTAATTGTTAATTTGCACAAGCAACGCAACCATCATCAGCTTCTTTGAAACTATCACGCTGTACAGTTCTGACATAATAAACAGCCTTACAGCCTTCTTGCCAAGCTAAGATTAATGTATCAAAAATGTCTTTAGCTTTAATCGTGCGATCAGGCTCATCGGGAAAATAAACTCCCTCGTTCAAATTAAACATTAATTCCATTGAAATTCCGGTATCAATCCATTGTTGAACAGTAGCCACCGCTTTCACAACAATTTGTTGATTTAGGCTTTTATTTTCTGGATAAAACCAGAAATGATCCCGCAGAAAAGGTGGGGCAATGGGTACCGTTCCTTTTGCCCATTTGTCATAGAAGAAACGACTATAACAAGGTAAAATACTAGCAGTACATCCTTGGACTAAGGAAGAAGATGTGTTAGGGGCGATCGCGGTAATATGAGAATTCCGAATCCCATATTGTTGAATATCTAAACTCAATTGTTGCCAGCGTTCTTTATTTCCAGCGTATTGTAAAAACCACTCTACGGGTTTCGCCCCAATTAATTTTCCTTGACTCCAAGCACTCCCTTTAAATGCTGGATAAGCACCCCGTTCTTTTGCTAATTCCATTGAGGTTTGAGTACAATAGAAACCGATATCTTCAAATAGATGACTAATTTCGGTTAAATGATTATAGGTTAAGCGATTTTTGGCTAACCAATCTGCTAATCCCATCGCCCCAACCCCAATGGTACGATATTTTTGATTATGGTGTTTACTCGCTTCAAAGGGTGCATTGGTAATTTCGATAGTATTGTCTAACATTCGCACTGCAATTTTACAGATTTCTGGAAGTTCTTCGGGTTCAATATTAGCCAAATTCAAGGAATCTAAATTGCAAGTGTGTGCTTCTTCTCCGGGTTTAACATTACTCCACGATTCCTGACATTGACCTGTTAAAATTCCATTGAACATTCCCAGATGACGTAAAGGTTCTGTAAAGCAAAACGTATCATCTCGGCGACAAGTTAGTTCAACATCAACCACTTGGATAAATTGGCTGGCTTCTCGTTGAGGTTGGCGCAAATTCCACTGAAGGCGATGGGTTTTTAAGCCTAACTGTCCTAACTGAAATAAACCGTTAGAAGAAATCAATAATCGGTAAGACTCTTGACAATGATATTCTTTTTTACCTCCCTTTTTGTCCGGTAACAAATACAGTCCTGAGTCTTGATGTTTAGTGACTTTAGAATCAATTCCTAATGTTTGTAACATCAGGCGAACTTCTAACAGGAATGTTCTGTGAATAGAAGTAATACTTAAGGCTTCATTATTGCCATTTCGTATAACAGTTCCATCCGCATCTAATAATCCAGCTAACCACTCTAAGCGAGATTTAATCGTATATCCATTTAAAGGGACTGTGTATTTTGCTGGTAAATCTAAAGGCAATTTACAGACAATGCGATCTTGTTTAATATCTTCAGAAACAGCCAGTGTACTTCCTTCTTTAACCCCCCATCGATTCCCGTGTAAATGATGACGAACTGCTATTTTTGAGAGTAAGTTTTTCTTTTCTCCATATAAATCGAGTTCAGGATATCCTTCTGCTGAATAGCTACCATCTCCACAGAAAAATCCGGCAGTGTAAGGATATGCAAAGTTAATATCATCTGCTGATTCTACTAAGGGCAAATGATATTTGATCAGTTTATCCCCTGGTTTTAAATCTTTCGCTTCGACTCGACGAGGTTTTGATTTGTAAGTATCTTGTACCCAAAAATGGTGATAGTAAGTACAGTCTAAAAATTCACCATTCGAGAAGTGGACTTTTAATAAGGGTTGATTGCTTCCCGTTTGTCGCACTTGAACCGTTGACCATTCATAACCGTTCCAAATATTAACGTTTTTTCCTGCTAAATCTGCAATGGGAAATTGCCCTCGATCTGTTAAAATTCGGGTTTCAGGAGCAACACATAAATTCCCGCCCGGAATATACCCTTCATGTTGATTTGGATTTGCTCGATTTGAGGTATCTTTAAACCATAAATAGGGCATTCCCGTTTCCACTTGAGAACGCATTATTAACTTAAACAGTTCTCTAGCATTTACCTTTTTATAAAGGGTAATTTCTGTATCTAAATTTTCTTCTATTTTTTGATAAGCTCTTTCAAAAGCGTCACCCCAAGTTTCCGCTAATTCAATCCCTAATTTTTCCCTGATTTCATAGGGATCAATCAGTGTCCAATCTTCTCGATTAATCACCCGACGCATGAATTCATCGGAGATGACTAATTGCGGAAAAATATCATAAGCTTTGCGGCGTTGATCCCCATTTTCTGTTTGCATTTCCAGAAATTCAGAAACATCTAAATGCCAGATATCTAAACTAACCGTAATTGCCCCCGCCCGACGACCTCCTTGGTTAACAGCGATCGCAGTATCATTTAATAATTTAATCCAGGGAATAACGCCGCCAGAGGTGTTTTGTTTCCCCATAACCCAACTTCCCGTCGCCCGTACTCGGCTAACGTTGGTTCCCACACCGCCACCATTTTTAGAAATTCTAGCAGCATCTTTAATCGTGTCAAAAATGCTTTCTAAATTATCATCCATTGCTGTAATAAAACAGCTACTTAATGAACCATGAGGAATCCTTAAATTAGCTAAAATCGGTGTAGCTAATGAAATTTTTCGTTGGGCGATCGCTTGATAAAATTTTCGCGCCCAGAATAACCGATTTTCGGATATTTCAACAATAGCTAATAGTAATGCACAAGTTAATAAAGCTTCCTGGGGTAATTCATCGGATAACAAATAGCGTTTACTTAACAAAACCGCCCCAGCATAATCATAATCTTTATCCCATTCAGGGTTAATCCAAGTTCCAGCTTCTTGAAGTTCTTCGACGGTATATGTTAAAATCCGAACATCATATTGTCCCTGTTCAACTTTGTTGTGAACGGTTCTGCAATAGTCGCCGTATTCATAGCCGCGACGGACTAAGGTATCTTTCCATAAACTCCAAATATGAAGTCTTCCGGCTACATAACGCCAGTCGGGGTCTGAGGGACTGCATAATTCTAGGGCGCAATTAATTAAATTATCCTGAATTTCTCTAGTGGTAACACCATTGCGGAGACGGGTGGTGAGTCCCGCTTCTAGGGTAATGGGGTTCGCCTCCATCCCCTCACAAGCCCAGTTGACTACCTCTCGAATTTTGGATACATCTAAGGGGGCAAAACTGCCATCCCGTTTAATGACTTTAATATCTTTGTTGGGGGTGATGGTAATCGACGGTGATGTTGATTGCATAGTCAATTTTTTTACCAACTTCTATGATGAATTCACGTCTTACCACTTTACTCTAATTCCATATTTAGTGACAGGGCTTGACAAAAATCTTATTTTACACTATATTTAGCGTAATATTTGATAACTGTAGTTAAAATCCGACTTGTTAGTATTATTAAGTTGCCAAAAAAAACAACACCCCAAAATTAGAGGTAAAGGTGATTAAAAAGACCGCTTCAAGTTGAAATTAGATCGGGTAGGGGCGGGTTCTGTAACAATCTGGGATCGTTATTGATAAACTGGCCCCTTATCTGTTGTCAGCAGGAAGCGATCGCTTTTTCTTGAGTCTTGATCACCTCCAAAATAAATACAGCCCTGCTATTCTTTCAATTCTTGTTTGAAATCCATTGCCAATTTGTTAAAGCTTAATTGGGAAATTTTTCCGGTAAAAACCCATTGTCTGACCACTAATCCTAACCAGATTCCCGCTAAGAAAATTAGCCAAAACATAAGGGGAGATTGAGATTCAACCCCGCTTTTTAAGTTCATGCCAAATACACAGGAAACAGCTGTGAGGGGAAAGAAAACCGCCGCTAAAGTGTTGAGACGATTTCCGGCCTTAGCAGAGGCTTCTGTTTCTTTAGCTATTTTAAATTCGAGGGCATTTTTTGTGTTAATATAAAGGATATCTAATGTGCGTTCAATTTCATAAGCCCAATCTCTTAAATCCAGAATATCTCGATCTTGAGGAATTGCTTCTCTGGCAGTTTGTAAAGCAGCGTGTAAGTTTTCTATTGCTAACTGTAACGGGGTAATTGCTTCTAAGAGGGTAAAATAATCCTCGGCGGTTTTAGCAGTATTATAGAATTGATTTAAGTCTTCTTCGGCGGCATGATACTCTTTAAGATGATTGGTTAATTGTTGAAACGCCACACCGCCTTTACTACATTCCCAACGACCATCAGGTCTGCGCCAAAATAATATCCCTTCTCGATTGCGCTCCCCCGGTTTGGGGGCTTTGTGTAATACTAATAATAGATGATCATCGGCTACCATCGCCCGTTGTTTGCCAAAACTTTTTTGACCAAAGCGATCGCTAATTGTTGTTGGAAGATTCCAAGTTGGAGGTAATTTCATAATCTGTAGTTGACTGTTAACAGTTGACGTTTGACTGTTGGCTGTTAACGGTCAACTCTCAACAGATAACAGCCAACAAAAATCTATTTTTTATCTTTTTTACCGTGAGAATGATCTGGTTTTGGTTCAGGTTCAGAAGACTTTAACGCTTCATCTAAAACGGCTCTGGCTTCTTCTGCTTTGGCTCTAGCTTCTCGATATCGAAGATTAGAAACTGCAAAGTTTTTTAACACCTTAAACCCATCTTTTAATTCTGTTACTTCTTCAACAGTTACAGGTTGATCTGTAAACAAAATATCAATGGCTTCTCGCACTTTTAAGGCCTCTTCCCTTGATTCCATCACTTTCAATTTCAGCGAAGCCAAATTACTTAGAATCTGCACAGCCTCGGAAATGGCATCTTCTTCTTCAACGGGGGTATCATCGGGTTCTTTGACTTCAATGAACTGTTGAGGGCTAAAGCCTTCTTCCAATTCCGTTGGCAGTTTACCTGCATCCATCAATTCCATGAGTTTGTCCATCGCTTTCTCACGGGCTTGAGATGAATCTTTGCCCCGGACAGTGAGAACGATTTCTGGACTTTGAGCAAGGGTGTAGCGAACCATATTGACACAAACTGCCTATCATAACTCTTGACTCCTATTGTAGCAAAGGTTAGGTTCAGATTAAGTTAAGCTTCTCTACAAATTGTGAATTAATATTTGCAAAAACCTCCCTCTGATGCTTAAAATATCTTCAAGATCAAATTGATTGATCTAATTTTAAGTTGAGTTGGAACGATGAAAGAACAATTGCTTAAATGGTTGAATCGAATTTTAGTAGCCGATGTTTTTTTAGTCTTATTCAGTTTTTTTTGGTTAGTGATTGCCGTTTTAGGGCATTCTTTTAAAGTCAATCTGGGATTAGATCTCTGGTACAAACTCTGGGAACCTGTGTTTACTCCCGCCATTGGAATTTTAATGGGTGGGGCGATTTTGAGTTGGGCTATTAGTAAACTTAACCAATTATTTTTTAGTCCAAAATCCGATTAATTCTGAAGTTTAGGTTGGGTTCAGAAGTCGTGAAACCCAACCGCTTCCAAAAATCATCATCCCGTTAAAACTAAGGAATAATCAAGAATATTCCCCAAGCTAAAAGGGACAAAAGGAAAAGAAAACCCACTCGCCAGTAAAAGCGATCGCGTTCATATTTTGACATCGTTGAAATCTCCTTACAATCTAAGGGGAGTTGGGCTGAGATCAAACAACCCAATCTCCAGAAATTGCTTATTTTTTCAGTTTTTCCCCTAAGAGTTGATTCGTGAGTTTAGGGTCAGCCCGTCCCCCGGTTTTCTTCATAATTTGACCGACAAAGAATCCTTGAAGTTTGGTTTTACCAGCGTGATATTGTTCAAGTTCCTTGGGATTTTCAATTAAAACTTGATCAATAATTTCTCCTAAGGCTGTGGGATCAGATAATTGGATTAATCCTTTTGATTCAACTAAGGCTTTAGGAGATCCGCCTTGTGCTAAGAGTTCGGGTAATAAATCCTTAGCAATTTTACCGCTAATGGTTCCCGCTTCAATTAAAGCAATTAACTCTGCTAACCCTTCGGGTTTGAGGGCGATTTCAGTAACACTACATTTTTCATTTTTTAGATAGGCTGTAATATCACCCATAATCCAGTTTACCGCTTGTTTAATATTAGCGCCAGTGGCAATTGTGGCTTCAAAATATTCAGAAATCGGATGATCATCCGTTAACACACGGGTATCATAGGCGGATAATCCTAATTCTGATTCATAGCGATGGCGTTTGGCGGCGGGGAGTTCCGGTAATTGAGATTTCCAGGTTTTTAATTGTTCAACAGACACTTCAATGGGGGGAAGATCGGGTTCGGGAAAATAGCGATAATCACTTGATCCTTCCTTGATACGCATACTAATTGTTCGTTGACTTCCTTCTTCCCATAACCGAGTTTCTTGAACAATTTTTTCCCCCGTTTCTATCGCATTAATTTGCCGTTCTATTTCATAATCAATCGCCCGTTGAATGGCACTAAAAGAGTTCATATTTTTAATTTCAACTTTCGTTCCGAACTCTTTTTGACCGAAAGGACGCACCGAAATATTGACATCACACCGCAAGGAACCTTCCTGCATATTGCCATCACTCACGCCTAAATAACGCACAATTCGACGCAATTCTTGAGCGTATTCGGAGGCTTCTTGTCCTGAACGAATATCTGGTTCAGACACAATTTCAACTAAAGCAATACCCGCCCGATTATAATCAACCATTGAATAGGTTGAACCGGAAAGGCGATCACTGCCTCCATGTACTAATTTACCCGCATCTTCTTCAATATGTAAGCGAGTAATTCCGATAGTTTTGCGAAATGAACTGCCATCTTCATTGACAATTTCAATTTCTAAAAAACCCTTTGTCGCAATGGGTAAATCATATTGAGAAATTTGATAATTTTTGGGTAAATCTGGATAAAAATATTGTTTGCGATCAAATTTACTGTAGGAGGCAATTTCGCAATTGATGGCTAACCCGGCTTTAACGGCATATTCTAAGACTTTTTCATTTAACACCGGGAGGACACCGGGTAAGCCCATACAAATGGGATCTATATTCATATTGGGATCGGCCCCAAATTTTGTGGAAGAATTGGAGAAAATCTTCGTTTCCGTACTCAGTTGACAATGGGTTTCTAGCCCAATAATCGCTTCGTACTCCGTTTTAACAGGTGCAGTAGCAGCCATAGACATCCATCAAAATTTTCTTAACAACTATTGCCATTGTATAGCAATCCTAAATCGGTTGTAATATTTTATCGTAAGGAGAGACCAAATCCTGTAAGATATTAATCTTAAGCTGAGTTTGTATGTTTTATCATGGTAATTTCCATTTCTGCCGTCTTATCACCAAATAAGTACACGGGGGTTAACCCTCGCTTAAAAATTGAAACCTTTCGAGAAAAATGTCCCGTTGCTGCGGGTGAGGATGTGATTAAAGGGTTAACTCAAACACCGAAAACCTTACCGCCTAAATATTTTTATGATGATCAGGGATCATTATTGTTTGAAAAAATTTGTGCGTTACCCGAATATTATGTAACTCGCACAGAAACTCGAATTTTACAAGATTATGCCTCAGAAATTGCTCATTTGACAGGCCCTTGTGAAATTGTGGAATTAGGAAGTGGTAGTTCTACAAAAACCCGAATTTTATTAGACGCTTATCAAGAGTTAGGTCATCCACTTCATTATTTACCCATTGATATTAGTGGAGGAATTTTAGAACAAAGTGCCTATGCTCTCCTCAAAGATTACCCGACGCTTCATATTCATGGAATTGTTAGCACCTATGAAACAGCCTTAAAACATCTGAATGATTCTCCTTTACCTGCACGAATGATTGGCTTTATTGGGAGTACATTAGGCAATTTAAAACCGCAAGAATGCCATATTTTCTTTTCCCATATTGTTGAAGCCTTGCAACCGGGGGATTATTTTTTATTGGGGGTTGATTTACACAAATCCAAATCTATTTTAGAACCTGCTTATGATGATAGTCAAGGAATTACGGCAGAATTTAACTTAAATATGTTACGACATTTAAACCATTTGTTTGAAGGAGATTTTAATTTACAGAAATTTGAACATTTAGCTTTTTACAATGAAACAGAGCATCGAATTGAAATGCACTTAAAAAGTTTGCGATCGCAAACTGTTGAACTCAAAAAACTAAATTTGACTCTTGAATTTGTAGCAGGAGAAACCATTCATACCGAAATCTCTCGCAAATTTGCGATCCAAAAGATTCAGGAGGAATTGCTAGATTTTGGGTTAGTTTCCCTACACACTTGGACAGACGAAAATCAATGGTTTGGTTTGATGTTGTGTCAATTACAAGCTGTCAGTAATCAGTAATCAGTAATCAGTAATCAGTAATCAGTAATCAGTAATCAGTAATCAGTAATCAGTAATCAGTAATCAGTAATCAGTAATCAGTAAAGAAGTGAATAGTTGATTAACTATTATAGCTATCGAAGCCAGGATTAGGACATCAATGATGGTTGTGATCCTTAATTGTTAAGCGTGCTACTCCTGACTCCTGCTATAACTCTTAACTATTACACTGATTACTGATTACTGATTACTGATTACTGATTACTGATTTCACCCAATCTTCTCCGACTCGAATAGTTAA
>CAITND010000069.1 GCA_903893625.1 uncultured Oscillatoriales cyanobacterium | reverse complement strand
CGTTTTTTAATCTTTCCAGCATAATTTTATGATTAAATATTAATAATTGTAATTTTTAATTGCTACGGAAGTTTAGACAACAAGCATAGGTATCAAATAACCCGCCGACTAAACTACAGGTTAGGGCAATGACTAAACAACCCTGCAAGGGATGTCCATCGCCAAAGGTGGAGAGAAATTTGATGATTTGGTTACAGCCAAATTCCCCTAAGCTTTGGATTAAAGGCAGGTGACTCATGAGGCTAAAGGTGATTAATCCAACTGCGATCAATAATAAGGGGGCGATGAAACTAAATGTAATCGCCAGGAGCAAAGAAAGAATGAAATGAGGTAAAATACTCATAAATCTATCCCAAGGAGGTCTTCCTATCTTCAGTGTGTATGCTAGTTCCGTTTACCGAAGTTAGATTGGGTATGACGGTCAATCTAACTTCTCAATTTCTAAGATAAGAGCGATCGCTCGTTTTAATCGAATCTGTGAGAAATCTTAAATATAAAGTCAAAAAAATTAAACTTTCTGCTTTATAAATCTTGTTGAAGATTTGTATATTTTTAGTAATTGGTTGAACTTTATACCGTTGTTATTCCCTTGAGCAATTCTAATACTCGTTCCAGCTTTGAAATTTGGCTACAGCGATTTATCGCCGCCCTGTTATTGGCGGGACAGGTGGTGGTGCATTTACTTCAGGGTAAAATTCACCGTCGTAACACTTTGGAACAAATGGTCGCTGTTGGCCCAGAATCCTTAATGATTGCCCTTCTGACCGCTAGTTTTGTGGGGATGGTGTTTACCATTCAAGTCGCGCGAGAATTCGTCGCCTTGGGTGCTGTTAATATTGTCGGGGGAGTTCTCGCCCTGTCTTTAGCCCGTGAACTGAGTCCGGTATTAACAGCCGTGATTGTTGCGGGACGGGTTTGTTCGGCTTTTGCGGCAGAAATTGGCACGATGCGGGTCACGGAACAAATTGACGCTCTCTATATGTTGAAAACTGACCCGGTGGATTATTTAGTCATTCCCCGTGTGATTGCTTGTTGTTCGATGTTACCGATTTTAACGATTATTTGCTTAATTACAGGATTAGCCGGAGGGTTATTAATTGCTAACAGTATGTACAATATTTCTCCAACTGCTTTTTTAGATTCGGTGCGAAATTTTATCCAAGTTTGGGATGTCTGTAGTGGCTTAGTAAAAGGATTGGTTTTTGGAGCAACTATTGCGATTATTGGTACCAGTTGGGGATTAACCACAACCGGGGGTGCAAAAGGTGTAGGTCAATCGACAACAACGGCCGTTGTTACCGCTCTATTATCGATTTTCATTCTTGATTTTTTCCTATCTTGGATCATGTTTCAAGGCATGGGAAGTGCCGTTATCGGTTAATTCAGTTATCAGTTATCAGTTATCAAGGGGGAATGGGCAATGGGAAAGAATATTGATTGCTGTACGAACCCCAATTTCCTTTTTCCTGCTATAAGTTTGGTAATATTAATTTAAAGTTTTCCCAATTAGGTTTAACCCATGACCACAACACCCACCACCCAAACGTCTAATGTTGTTGAGTTACCGCCCAATTATATTATTCCGATAGTGTTGCTGATTACTGCTTTTCCCCTATTTTTAGTTCAAAGATGGGTGAGTTTAGCGGTCGCAATTTTTGCCCTATTTCTCCTCATCCAAACCGCCCTAATTCGTCTACAATTTACTCCAACAGATTTAGATGTTTATCGTTCTGGTAAACTGATTCGTCGGTTTCCATATCAAGACTGGATTAACTGGGAAATTTTTTGGACTCCTGTACCAATTTTATTCTATTTTCGAGAAGTCAAAAGTATTCACTTTGTACCGATTATTTTTGATGCTCAACTGTTACAAAGTTGTTTAAAACAATATTGTGGACAGTTGAAACAAAATTAACAATATTCCTAGTTTGAGATTCCCCCTAATCTGCCTTAAGAATGGGGGAAATCGAACTCACGTTATTGTAGGGTTGCCCTCAAAAATTTTCGCTGCCATCCGCAAGGAAATAATTTTTCTTCCAGATGTCATTAAAGCGGACGATGGGACTCGAACCCACGACGTTCAGCATGGGAAGCTGACATTCTACCACTGAATTACGTCCGCAAAGCAGTTTCACGCTGTTGCTGATTATAACATAATTTTCCCAATTTTCAATACCCAAAATCCAGAAAAAGCTAAAACCCTTGAATAGCAACGCTAGAATTACATAGTTTTGTTTATATGCAAAGTGATAAATTTATTGATTTATATCTATAATAAAATCGAGGAACGTTACAAAGCTTTTGACCTCATGACCACAATGACTTAAGGAGGGATAGACTCTTGATGCAGGCAACCTTACATCAACTGAAGGTATTTGAGGCGGTGGCACGTCATAGTAGCTTTACTAAAGCCGCCGAAGAAATGATGATTACACAGCCAACGGTTTCAACCCAAGTGAAACAACTGACTCAAACCATCGGTTTACCGTTATTTGAACAAATTGGCAAGCAATTGTATCTAACTGAAGCCGGAGAAGCATTATTAGCAACTTGTCAGGGTATTTTTGAACGGTTGGATAATTTAGAAATGCAAGTTGCAGCATTAAAAGGCACAAAACAAGGTCGCTTGCGGTTAGGAGTTGTTTCAACGGCTAAATATTTTGTTCCCAGATTGTTAGGGTATTTTTGTCAACAATATCCAGGAATTGATATTGCTTTACAGGTAACAAATCATGCCACGTTAATTCAACGAATGCAAGATAATCAAGATGATTTATATATTCTCAGCCAACCTCCTGAAGATCTGGCCTTATCGAGTCAACCGTTTTTAGATAATCCTTTAGTGGTTGTATCTCGAAAAGATCATCATTTAGCAGGGGAAAAAAATATTCCGATTAAATCTTTAGCTGCGGAACCTTTTATTATGCGAGAACAGGGTTCAGGAACACGCCATGCGGTTCAAAAGCTATTTGAACGCTATAAAGTTGGGGTAAGAGTTCGTTTAGAATTAGGGAGTAATGAAGCAATTAAACAAGCGATCGCCGGAGGATTAGGACTTTCTGTTTTATCTCAACATACCTTAATTGCCGAACAGTTAATGGGAGAACTGACAATTTTAGATGTACAGCATTTTCCGATTCATCTGCGGTGGTATGTAACTCATTTAGAAGCGAAACAACTGTCTATTATTGCAGAAACTTTTTTACAATTTTTATTAGAAAATAGTGATAAGTTTCCTTCGTTAGAAAATATAGTATTCCCCCGTCAAAACTTATTAACTAACCAGCAGGGAGAGTTAGTTAAACCATCCTAAATCAGTAATCAGTAAATAGATAGTGATCGCTAATCTCGTCAACTATTTGAGAAGAATTTTCAATAAAATATCAAGATTTCCTGACAAAGTTTTAAATTTAAAAATTATACAAATATATAGCAACCGCTTTGGCGGTTAGGACATACAATTTCGGGAGTTTTATGCAGAAGTTTTCTGTATATCGTTCCGAGCAGGTAAGTAGGTAGGCTCTATAAAAACTCCCTATGTAAACGATTGTAAATCGTTCTAACGCTCTCTAATGGCTGATGTTAATTTAGTTTCAAATAACTACAAAGCTCAAACTCATCATTATGAAGCGAAGAAGTTTCTACCAGTATGTTGCAATGGGTTCAGCGTGTTTTGCTGGAATTGTAGGCAGAGATTTGACCTTTGCCATAAATTCCACATCTTCCCAAACCAAGTCACACTATAAATGGGTTGTCTTGTACTGGATGCCATACGACAACGACCTTGCACGTTTTGGCGAGCCAATCGTTGAAATGTTGACCCGTGGTACACAAAACTCTGGAATTGCTGTAGTTGTTCAATCAGACTATCGGGGTGATCCCCAAATGCGCCGTCGCCAGCTTATTAATGGCACTGTAACTGAAGTTGATGTACTAGGAGAAGATAGTAGCGATGCATCTGCTTTTGCAGCGTATCTTGATTGGGCAAATCAAACTTTTGAAGCAGAGCATTGGGCAGTAATCGTTGTAGGTCACGGTGGAAAGATTAACGAAGTTAGTCCTGACGATCACAGAATAACCTGTCAAACCCGAACTTGGATGAGAGTTGACCAGTTTGCAGATGCAGTTAGCAAATTCAACCAATTTGCTAATGGACGAGTCGAGCTACTTTTCTTTCAAAATTGCAACAAAGCTACGCTAGAAGTTGTGTACGAAGTCAGGAATTGCGCTAAATACACTCTTGCCTCCCAGCTTAATCTTGGTGCTCCTAATTACTACTACGAGGGCTTTCTAAATCATCTTGCATCGTCAGTTGATGGGCGTGAAGCAGCCATAGCTATCATGGATTCTGAAAGGGCTGATATGTTTCACACACTAACTTTAGTGGACAATCAAGCGGTTGAGCGCATTCCAGAGAAGCTCTCAAGATTGCTTCAGCCGATTCTTAGCAACCGTTTACCAGTAATTAGCCATTCAGACCTCCCAACCTATCACTATTTTGGTGAGCAACATTGTGATGCGCTTGTTCTACTTGGTTACCTCTCAAGGGTCAGTAATCAGGAGCAAAATCATTTTGCTGATTTTGCTGATTTCCTACGTTCATCAGTTATTGCATCTTACAAAACAGGAGGAGAACTTTATGGCAGTCGTCCCTATAGCAACACTAATTCAGAGGAGTTATGTGGTTTAAGTTTATATCTTCCAGAAACTGAACAGGATATTTCTCGCTATAGTTCCCTCACCTTATCTCAAGGAGTTGATTTAGTAAGTTTATACAGACGGATAGTTACCAATTGATAAGCTGGTGAAGTATGGTAGCGCGGTACAACAATTCTGGTGCAGCAGGCTGAAGGAATCCGATGGTAATGAGTTCAAGGTTTAGGGCAGCCGCTGACCAGAGCCGTTGGGCTGCTTCATCACTGAAATCAATAACGTTCTAGTGTCACCCATCCTACAAACAATTTTGCTGTTAGTGCTGAATTTAGCTGTTAGGATGATTCAGAAATTTTTGTACTGTTTGCACATCTTTATCCCCCCGTCCTGAACAATTTAAAATAATTCGAGGACTGCCTTCTAATTGCGGACAAAGTGTTTCTAAATAAGCGATCGCATGGGCTGTTTCCAAAGCCGGAATAATTCCTTCTAAACGAGATAACCGTTGAAACGCATCTAAGGCTTGTTGGTCAGTCACACTATAATATTCTGCCCGACCTAAATCTTTTAAATAACTGTGTTCTGGCCCCACACCGGGATAATCTAACCCCGCACTAATAGAATGGGCTTCCATTACTTGACCATCATTATCTTGTAATAGATAACTCATCGCCCCGTGTAAGACTCCCACTTGACCATGAGTTAAGGTAGCGGCGTGTTTTCCGGTTTCTACTCCTGAACCTGCTGCTTCTACGCCAATTAGACGCACGGAGGTTTCATTCACAAACTCATTAAATAGCCCCATCGCGTTAGAACCGCCCCCGACACAAGCTAATAAAATATCGGGTAAACCGCCCCATTTTTCTAAACATTGGCCGCGAGTTTCGACCCCAATGACATTGTGAAAATCCCGGACTATCATCGGATAGGGGTGTGGCCCCGCAACGGAACCGAGAATATAATGAGTCGTTTCAACGTTTGTCACCCAGTCACGGATAGCCTCAGAAGTGGCATCTTTTAATGTTCCCGTTCCCGCTTCCACAGGTCGGACTTCCGCCCCTAACAACCGCATTCTAAACACATTTAGGGCTTGACGTTCCATGTCGTGAATGCCCATATAAATCACACAGTCTAGGCCATACCGGGCGCAAACCGTCGCCGTCGCTACGCCATGTTGACCCGCCCCGGTTTCGGCAATAATACGCTGTTTGCCCATTTTTCTAGCTAATAACGCTTGGGCGAGGGCGTTATTAATTTTATGGGCGCCCGTGTGGTTGAGGTCTTCCCGTTTGAGATAAATTTGTGGGCCTGTGCCGTCGGGTTTAGCATAATATTGGGTGATGCGTTCGGCGAAATACAGAGGGCTAGGCCGTCCCACATAATCCCGCAGCAGGTCTTGGAGTTCCCGTTGAAATTCAGGATCTTGACGATAATGGTGATAGGCTGTTTCCAGTTCAGCTAAGGCGGGCATTAAGGTTTCAGGAACGTATTTGCCGCCAAATTGTCCGAAGCGTCCGAGGGGGTCTGGGCGTTGTGTTGCGGTGAGTTGGGGGTTGGGAGGTAAGGGAGTGGTAGTCACGGCGCGGGAAAATTATAAATACTGAACAATCTTCTAATTATAGATCGAGTCTGAATCAAAATGTTATGAATCAAGATTTGGATTTTACCCAGGTTCCTTCCGTTAATTTTAGCAGAAATTCCCTAGAGTTTCAAGCTAAAACTTTAGATGAAAACCTGACGCAAACTTTAACGATTAATCATTCAGTCCCTAAACCGATTTTACAAGGAAAATGGAGCGTTATCCCCCATCTCAGTGATCCGATTATTGCGGATGGGGAACATCCTTGGATTGTGATTAAGCCCAAAAAGTTTCAGAAAAATAAAGTCGTTTGTTCTGTAACGGTGCAAACGAATCAATTAAAAGCGAATCAAGTTTATGAACGTCAACTGATTTTAAATACGAATTCTAATCCGCAAAATTATACAATTCCCTTAACGGTTAAAACGGCATTAATTCCTACCATTCTGGGCAAAAAATTTTATATTCTGTTGGGGATTACTTTTTTAATCCTGATGGTGGCTTTAATTCCTGCTTATACTTATTTTGAGTTGGCGATGACCTGGCAAACTCCACAATTTATACGCCACCCTGATTCTTATCGAATTTTAGTTGATTTATTGTGGAAAGGATTTAGTCTATTAACAGCGATTATCTGGCTTTACCAGGGAAGTAAAATCGGATTATCTCGCGGTGGACTCTGGGTTATTCCTTCAGTGTTACTATCTTGTTTTATGTTAATTTCAATGATTCAATTGATTGGGAGGTTATCAGCAATGACAAGTCCAGCTTTTATTAATCCTGATCCTGCTTTCCTTTTATTATTTAGATATAGCTTAGAATTCTTCCGATTTTCTGGTCGAGTCTTAATGTATATTTTGGGTGGCGGAAGTTTTTTTGGTGTGGGGGTCGTTTGGGGATGGTTAACGAAACGTTATCAAAAAGCTGGTTTTGAACAGAAAGAGTCTAAAATTTTAGCCTTTCTGATCATTTTATCAAGTTTCAGTTGGGGAGTTGTATTTTTCTCAAAATGGCTGTCACCCTTAATCATATTAACGGGAATTTTAAGCGTGGCAGGAATAGCAAAATTAATTCCAACTAGCGTTAAGAAACGCCAGAAAGTGATTCAAGCCTATTTAAAATCAGAAACCCAAAGAATTCCTGAATCAGCAATTTAGTCTTATAACCCCGATGATGATTATCGTTTGAACGAATTTTAAATGGTTTATAGATTGATTAAGCGATCGCAAAACCTCAAGAAACCAGGTTTCTAATTGAGATTAATTGTATGCCATCAAGATCGGCTGAGAAACCCGGTTTCCGACTCAATAAACTCGCCCCATCGCCGTCTCAGTCTTGCGGTAACAACTGCCAAACCTTCAACGTATCATCTAAACTCCCGGTCACTAAAGTATGATTTTGAGGATTAAATGCCACATTCACCCAGGCTTGATGTCCTTTGAATGTTCCTCGAAGTTCTCCATTTTCCACGTCCCAAAGTTTCACAGTTCCCGCTAAATCTCCACTCGCTAAAGTTTGACCATTCGGACTAAAAGCAACGGATTGAACCTTCTCCCCATGACCCAAAAGAATTTGCTTAGGAGTATTATTAAAATAGCGAGATTCTAATTCCTCTAAATTCCACAATTTAATCGAATGATCCCAACTTCCCGTTGCTAAAGTTTGACCATCGGGACTGATAGCAACCGACCAAATTGCCTCGGAATGGGCTGTAAATGTTCTTAATAATTCTCCGGTGTGCCAATTCCATAAATCAACAATACCGTTACTTCCACCACTGACTAAGGTTTGATTATCCGCGCTAAAAGCGAGGGACTGCACCTCTGTCCCATACCCTTGTAAGGTCATCAAGGTTTGTCCAGTGTAGATATCCCATAGCCGAATGGTTTGGTCACGACTGACACTCGCCACCGTTTGGCCATCGGGACTAATTGCCACCGCATAGACCCATCCTTGATGACCGTAGAACATCTTTTTCTGACGGCCATTCCATAAATCCCAAACTAAAATGGTTGTATCACCGCTTCCACTTACTAACGTCCGACCATCTGCACTAATGGCTAAGGTGCCTACGGGTTGAGAATGTCCTAACAGCGTGTTAATTAATCCTCCCGTATTGGCATCAATAATATTAATTGACCCATCCGTATTCCCATAAACCACAAATTGACCATCGGGACTGACGGCCACTGACCACACTGGGCCCGTATTGTGGGACAGGGTACGAACAGCCGGAATTTGTTGAGGAATTGGGGGGTCAAAATTCTCGATTTGGGGAGGAGGAATATCAATATCAGGAACCTGATAAATCGGTTCTACGGGTTCGGGGGACAGTTGCGGGACAGGTGGGGAAAGACGGGAACTCATAAATAAGGATAACAAGGCTAACCCGGCACCTCCCAAGGCTGTTAATATCCATTTTTTGGGGGTAACTGGGGTGATGTTAACAGGAATTGGCCCTGATTTTAAATCTTGGATCACCGCCGTCGCCGACGGATAACGTTTCGCGGGGTTGCGTTCAATTAATTGATTGAGAATCCGAGTTAAGCGATGACTAATGGGTGTTTTGAGATAGTGATGCCAAACCCAAGAATTTGTTTTAATATCCCATAAATCAAAAGCAGACATCTGAGTTAACAGATGCAAACAAGTTACCCCTAAACTATAGAGATCACTTTTCGTACTAATTTCGCCTTGAAGTTGTTCCGGTGCCGCATATTCCGCCGCCGCTTGCAGGGGGTTTATCCCGGCAAAATCGACTAAAACCAGTTGTTTTTTCGGGGATGAATAGGGTAAATCTGGGGTTGAAACTAAACAACGAATAATGTTTTCCGGTTTAATATCCCCATGCACCCGATCTTTTTTATGAATAAAGTCAAGAATGGGGAGAATTGCACTCAGTAAAGCCCAAATTTGCAGTTCTGAAAAAACGCCTTCTTGTTCGAGTTCTTCGGCTAAATTTCGCCCTGGTATATAGTCCTGTACCAAATACCCATAGCCATTTTCTTCAAAGACGGCTAACAGATTGGGAATGGCTGGATGTTGACTAATTTGATCTAATGTTGCTGCATAGAGGCGAAACTCTACACTCGCTTCCGAGGTAGATAGGCGATAATCCAGACATTGTTTAATCACGCATCGGGGTTTGGAAGGTTGATCTTCGTCAATCCCTAAAAACGTGCGGTTACAATGGCTTTGACCTAGAATTCTAATCACACGATAGCGATGTTTGAGGCGCAGTTCTGATCCACAACTCTGACACAAAACAGCGTGAGTCGGGTTCTGAGGATTCTGACATTGGGGGTTGATGCAGTAACTCATAACCAGAATTTTTTAGTATATTTTTCTATAATACTTCTTTCCCAAACTTTAGTCTAATTCAGGGATGGCGATCGCTAATTCTTAAATAAACGCAACATCTTTGATCCGATTTTCCCTCATCAGGAGGATGACGACATCAAGCGTTATCTTAAATTCGGGTGAGTTAAGATGAAGTCGTTTATGAGATCTAGGTTCCCGTTTCCTGGGTTTGATTTTTCTTTGCTCGTTTCTAAAATTCACGCACTCAATAGTTATCTTATGGCTTTAATTCGTATTGTGCCCTCTTGGCAACTTCCAGAAAATCAAATTACACCAGAGTCAGGATTTCTTAATCGTCGTCGGTTTATGAAAAGCTTAATTGGGGCGGGATTAACAACCGCCATTTTACCCTTAACGGGATGTAAATCTGCTTCAACCGTTAAAAATCAGGATGAATTTTCGGGTCAAGGGATCTCGAATTTTACCCAAAATCCTAATTTTGCTCAAGTTAATCGTCCCGTTACTTCCGAAGATGTAGCCACAAAATATAATAATTTCTATGAGTATGGCGGATCAAAATCAATTTGGCAAGCGGCGCAAGCGTTACCGTTAGAAGATTGGAAAGTTGAGGTTTCAGGATTAGTTAAAAATCCGACAACTTATGATTTAGATGATCTTCAGAAAAAATTTCCCTTAGAAGAACGAATTTATCGGTTTCGGTGTGTAGAAGCTTGGGCGATGGTGATTCCCTGGTTAGGGTTTCCGATGCGGGCATTAATGGCGGCTGTTGAACCCAATTCTGAGGCAAAATTTGTCCGGTTTACTTCTTTTTATGATCCTAAAATTACGACCGGGCCAGGATTTTGGGCGAAGGGTTATCCTTGGCCCTATACCGAAGGATTAACCGTTGCAGAAATGGCGAATGAATTAGCGTTTTTTGCGATTGGAATGTATGGCAAAACCCTTCCCAAACAAAATGGCGCACCTTTACGAATGGTGACTCCTTGGAAATATGGATTTAAGGGGGCAAAATCGATTGTTAAGATTGAATTTTTGAAAAAAAAACCCGCCACATTTTGGAATACTTTAGTTCCCGATGAATATGGGTTTCAGGCTAATGTCAACCCAACCAAACCTCACCCTCGTTGGTCACAAGCGACAGAACGAATTGTCAGTAATAGCCCTAGTTTTTCTTGGGAAAAACAGCCAACTTTACCCTATAATGGTTATGGGGAATATGTTTCTAGTCTTTATTCTTAAAATAGGGATAATTTATTTCCATGATTTTAGGCTTAAGTTTTAGCTAGTTATGGGTCGTTCTTTGGGAATTTGGATAACACATTCTGTCCCCAACCCCACTTCTGAAATACAAGATAATTGACCTCCATGTTTTTCAACAATAATTTTATAACTGGTAGACAGTCCTAAACCTGTTCCTAAGCCAACATCTTTTGTTGTAAAAAACGGATCAAAAATTTTAGCTAAAACTTCGGCTTTCATTCCAATTCCGTTATCAGCAATCCGAATTTGTACTTGCTGGGAATCTGTTAATAAGGTCGTGATCCAAATTATCCCCGGATCGGCTACAATATCGTCTAATGAGCGCCCTTTATTCCGTTGTTCAACGGCATCAATCGCATTTGTTAATAAATTCATCAAGACTTGATTAAGTTCCCCCGCATAACATTCAATACGAGGTAAGATTCCATATTGTTTAATCACTTGAATCGCCGGATGATGGGGTTGTTCTTTCAAGCGACTTTCTAACAACATTAAGGTACTATCTAAGGTTTCATGTAAATCAATATCTTTCAGTTCAGATTCATCTAAACGGGAGAAAATTCTTAAGGATTTAACAATATCTCGAATCCGTTCTGCCCCAGTTTTCATAGAGTTGAATAATCGAGGGAGATCTTCAGCAATAAAATCCAGTTCAAATTCTGCTAATATTTCTTCTAGTTTAGGGTCGGGATGGGGATAATATTTTTGATACAGTTCAATTACAGAAAATAAATCATCCAGATATTCTTTAGCGTAGGTAAGATTTCCAAAAATAAAGCTCACCGGGTTATTAATTTCGTGGGCAATTCCAGCAACCATTTGCCCTAAACTGGACATTTTTTCGGATTGAACTAATTGAATTTGAGCGTGTTGCAATTGGGTCAGAGTTTGTTCTAATTCTTTAGTTTTTGCGGTGGCAATTCGTGCTGATTCTTGGGATTCTGTATAGAGTTTTGCTTGATTAATCGCAATCTCTAACTGATTAATAACAGACTTTAAAAGCTCCACTTCTTGGGATTTCCAAGGACGGGTTTCTTGACAATGGGCTAATACTAAAGCCCCAATATCACCGGATTTAATTTGTAGGGGAAAAATTAAAACGGATTCTAATTCTAAAACCATTAAAAAATTCCGAATAGCAGGAATTTCACAGGTGATGACCTGATCAATTTGAATGATGTTTCCCTGTAAAACAATTTCACTAATCGGGTGCAAAGCATTCCCCGGATACATTTCGGAAATACTAGCTAAATTCGAGGCTTTGGATTCCTTGAGAATTTCCCATTCTGGCGGATCTAATTCAGAATGATATCCAGCAAAATAACAGCGATCAATTCCCAATAGTTGACGAATTTCTTCTACTGTTGTCTCTAAAATTGTATTCCAATCCAGGGAATTTCTAATCAAATTGGCGATACAGTTTTGAATCTTTTCTCTTTCTGCTAATTCCCGCAGTTGTTGTTCTGAACTTTGCCAAGCTGCTTCGGTTTGTTTGCGATCGCTAATATCTAAGAGTAAACCATCCCAAACAATTGATCCATCGGTTTGTTTCCCTAAACTTCCTCCCGCTTGAATCCATTTTATTTTACCCGAAGGAGTAATTAAACGGTATTGATGTTGCCAAGGTTTGCCCGTATCTACCGCTTCCACCATTGAATCTATAAAGGCATTGATATCATCGGGATGAATTAATTTCCAGAGGAAATCAGCATTTTTTAAAATAACTTCCGGTCTAATTTCAGTTAACTCTAAACATTTGGGGCTTAAATAAGTAAAACAGCCCTGTCCTTGATGATTATATTGATGATATTGATAGGTAACGCCAGGTACATTTTCTGCTAATCGTTTGAATCGAGTTTGTGACTCTTGTAATGCCAGTTCTGCTTTTTTTCTGGGTGTAATATCCAGGGAAGTCCCGATAATTCGATAGACTTTTCCTCCAACATCTAAAATCGGATTAAGTGTGGTTAAAGAAAAAGTATATTTCTCCTCAAAGCAAATTTCTTCTTCATATTGAATTGAGGTTTTGGCTTGAACACAATCTCGATAATGTTGCAGCACTTTTTCCCCTTCCAAGGAACCTAAAATTTCTATAAAGGTTTTTCCATAAACTTCGGCGAATTTTAGCCCCGTGATTTTCTCGGTTTTAGGATTCCAACCTAAACATCGAAATTCTTCTTCATCCTTGACTTCTACAACAAAAATAGCCTGTTCTACACCATTATAAATATTCCATAAAAATTCTTCTTGTTCTTCTAAAACAGTCTCAGTTTTTTGACATTTTATCGGGTTCTCGCTCATAAATTTGTCGGCAACTAGGACTCAGATATAAATACTCATTGGAACCATCAGGATGCAGCAGCGATTGATAAATGACTCCTGGTAAATGACTGACAATCTGTTGCAGATCAGTTTGGTTCTGTTCAACCTGTCGAATTATACTGGTCATTGGTAAGGTGTGTCCGAAAACCTAAAGAAATTATATCGTTTCTGGAGGTTATTTGACTGTCAGCACCCCGCACTCTCTGTGACGGGGCTTCATGCCTCTAACTTTAGTTAGTTGACCAGCCTAAGTCTTAACTGACTACGTTATCCGAGTCAAGATACCCACGAATGCGACGCTAGTTTGTGGCTCTATCGTTAACCATTAAACAGTCTTACGAGGGGTAAAACAGTGTGGTTAGCCTAACAAGCTTAGATAACATTGGCGAAGCGAACTTTACGAGCAATCAGTAGAGACAAAACCATGTCTAAACAAAATTACGTTCTCGTTCTTGATGGACATAAAAAACCTTTATCTCCTTGCCGTCCAGTAACAGCAAGGAAGTTGCTTAAAGCTAAAAAAGCAGCAGTGTTTCGATTATTTCCGTTCACAATTATATTGAAAAAGGTAGTAGAAGAAACTCCAGAACCAATGACTATTAAATTAGATCCGGGTTCTCAAACAACTGGCATCGCTTTGATTCAAGGCGACAAAGTAGTTTGGGGTGCAGAATTAACCCATCGAGGACAAGGGATTAAAGCAAGTCTTGAGTCTCGTCGCTCACTGCGTCGTAATAGAAGAAATCGCAAAACTCGCTATCGTCAACCTCGATTTTTGAATCGAAAACGTTCAAAAGGATGGTTAGCTCCTAGTCTTCAACATCGAGTTGAAACTACCCTAACTTGGGTAAGAAAACTAATCAAACTCGCCCCAATTGATTCCATCGTTCAAGAATTAGTCAGATTTGACTTACAAAAACTAGAGAATCCTGAAGTATCAGGGATTGAGTACCAACAAGGACAACTTGCAGGGTATGAAGTTCGGGAGTATTTACTAGAGAAATGGGATAGGAAATGCGCTTACTGTGAAGTCGAAAATGTCCCCTTTGAGGTAGAACATATTCACCCGAAATCAAAAGGTGGGACTGACCGAATTTCCAACCTTGCCATTGCCTGTCATAATTGCAATCAAGAAAAAGGAAATCGAGATATCCGAGATTTTCTTTCGGGTAAACCTGATTTACTAAACCGGATTTTGAAGCAAGCAAAATCACCTCTTAAAGATGCAACCGCAGTTAATTCAACTCGGTGGGCATTATTTAATAAATTGAAAGAAATGGGTTTACCTGTTTTAACGGGTTCAGGTGGTTTGACGAAGTTCAATCGAACTCGCTTGAATTTACCTAAAACTCATTGGATAGATGCTTCTTGCGTTGGGCAAATTGAGTCTTTAACGTTAGTGACAAATCAACCTATTCTGATTAAGGCAACAGGACGTGGAACTCGTCAAATGTGTGGGACAAATCAATACGGATTTCCTACACGACATCGCTCACGAACACAGATTCATAAAGGCTTTCAGACTGGCGATATTGTCACGGCTACCGTTGTAGCAGGTAAGAAAGTAGGCTTCTATTTGGGTCGAGTTCTTTGCCGTGCATCTGGCAGTTTTGATATTGCCACTCAAAATGGAAGGGTGACAGGAATTAGCCATAAATATTGTCAATCAATTCACAAAAAAGATGGTTATTCTTATGGCTTTCAAAAACACTAGGCGGTTAAAACCGCTTGGGTCGGTTTTCCTCCTCGCTCTGAAGAGACGAGGCTTCCAACCTTCCCATGTTTTTCTGGTGATTCCATCGCCCCAGATCATCGCCCCTGCTCCTGATCCTGATAATACAACAAATAAATTAACGTTGGATTTATAATGGAGGAAGATCTAGACCTTACCCTAAAATTAAGATAGAAATAGCCTGATTTTGAGTTACAGGAGGACGTTAAAAATCTGTGTCAAGCCTAGATTATCAAGCAAAAATAGCTTATCACCGGGGAATTAAATGGCTGATTGCTGTCACCCTATTCACCGGAGTTAGTGTCGGAGCAGTTAGTTGGTATTACAAGTTACAAAATCCGACTTCGGAGCCTGTAACCGCAGGATTACAGAAAGTGGAATTAGGAAATGTTGAAAATACAATTAATGAAGGAGGAACGGTTGAATTAGGTGGACAACGCACGATTAAATCCCCGGATGATGGTGCAGTTGATCAAGTATTAGTTAAGGTGAGCGATCGCATTGTTTCCGGTCAATCTTTAATGACATTGAGATTTGCAGAACGGGAAACTATATTAGCAAAAAAACAGTTAGATATTCAAAAGCAAGAACTCCTGATTGAGCGAAATCGCCAAAAAGTAGAAGAAGAAAAAATTAAATTAAAAAATGCTAAACTCAATTATAAAACTACCTTTGATGCGTATCAACAGGAAGTTCAATCGAAAGAAATCACTCAAACTATTAAAATTCAACAATTTCAAGCTAAAGTGGATCGTCAACAGCAAAAAGTGATGGAAGCTCAAGAGGATTTAGCCGCCTATGAAGCGGAATTAAATAAATTAAATATTCTTTTAGATCGGGGGTTTGTTGCGGAACAAGACGTAGATAAAAAAAAGGCAGACATCCGGGATAAACAAGCCACTGTACGAAATGTTGAATTGGAATTAAAAAACGCGATTTTTGAATTAGAAACCTCTAAAAATGAATTCATAAAGCCCCAAAATTCTGTTCAAAATGATACGTTAATTGCCGAAATTGCACTCCAACAATCTCAGTCTGACTTGCAACAAACTTTGAGTGAACTCAATAAAATGAAAATTGAATATAAGGAAGAAGCGTTAAAATTACAGAATAATCTAGTGACTTCTCCTCTGGATGGAGTGGTGCTCAATATTAATGTAAAACCGGGAGATGGGGTGAACCGTAGTAACGATTTAATCACCTTGGGAGATCCAAGTCAAGAACTGGTTCAACTGAAGTTATCGACCCTTAACGCCAGCCAAGTTAAACCTAATCAATCTGCACGAATTATTATTATCGGCCCTAATTCTAAACCCTTTCAAGGACGAGTTAAACAGGTGAATTTACAAGCCACAACCGGAAGTAATACAAATAATCAATCCAGCAGTTCATCGGAACAAGCAACGGTTCCTGCTACCGTACAATTAGACCAACCCACCGGAACATTAATTCCAGGGAGTCCTGTGAGTGTAGAAATTATTTTAGAACAACAAAAAAATGTTATTGTTCTGAATACTGAACTAATACAATCAGAAAAAGATTCGGAATTTGTATGGAAATTAGACTCCAATAATCAAGCGCAAAAACAACCCGTTACTGTGGGATTAAAAGGGTTAACTCAAGTTGAAATTAAATCGGGTTTAAAAGTCGGTGATACCGTCATTATACCTCCTCCTGATACCCCCATTGAACCGGGAACCCCTATTATTGAAAAAGGAGAGGATAACAATTCTGATTCGCAAACTTCATCAAAATAGCTCAACTTTCCCAGGAAGAGTTAGCCAAGAAATGCTATGATTAAACGTTTAGATTAATCCTGAATATTGAGATCCGATGGTTAAGCAACCCCAAAATTTGTGGAATCGATTCCAAAACCTGCATCCTTCTTCCCAAAAATTTCTGATACAATGGGTCAGTTTATTTTGCTTCTGTTGTTTAATTCTGATCAGTTGTACTCCCCATCAACCGAGTAATCAGTCTTCTTCATCTTCCTCAAATAACGGACGAATTACCATCGGAACCACCTTAAAACCTCGAACTCTTGATCCGGCTGATGCCTATGAATTAATGTCAGGAAATATCCTGTATAATTTAGGAGATCGCCTCTATGATTATGAACTAGGAACTAATAAACTTGTCCCCAGATTAGCCACCGCTTTACCAACAGTTAGTTCCGATGGATTAACCTATACAATTCCCATCCGAGAAGGGGTTACATTTCATGATGGAACCGCCTTTAATGCCGCAGCAATGGAATTTTCTATCAAACGATTTATTCAGAATGCAGGTTCTCCCTCCTCCTTATTAGCAGATGCTGTTGATACAGTTCAAGCAACGGGAGACTATGAATTAACCATTAAACTGAAAAAACCTTTTTCTGCCTTTCCTTCCCTCTTAGCTTTTTCAGGAATTACAGCCGTTTCTCCCCAATTTTATGAAATCGGAGAAGGCAAATTTAAACCCAATGAATTTGTAGGAACCGGGCCATATAAATTAAAATCTTTTGGGATTGATGTAATTCGTTTAGATGCGTTTGAAAACTATTGGGGAGAAAAACCTGCTAATACTGGAATTGATATTCAACGGTTTTCGAGTTCTTCTAATTTATTTAATTCCTTTCGCAGTGGCAGCATTGACGTTGCTTATTTATCCTTAAATCCTGATCAAATTTCGAGTTTACAGAAAGGAGCAAAAAAAGGAGATTGGCAAGAAATATCAGCGAATGGAAATACTATTAATTATTTGCTGCTTAATGTTAAATCTGAACCTTTAAATCGCAAAGAAGTTAGACAAGCACTCGCGGCATTAATTAATCGTGCTGTAATTAATGAACGGGTGTTACAAAATCAAGGGGAAAAACTGTATAGTTTAATTCCCACGACTTTTACCGATTATCAACCCATTTTTAATTTAAAATATGGCGATGGTAATATTGAAAAAGCCAAACAACTGTTAACTCAAGCTGGATATACCCCAGAAAATCCGGCAACTGTTGAGCTTTGGTATGCGTCTAATTCTTCTAATAAAGGGTTTTTAGGATTAACCTTAAAAGCTTTAGCAGAAAGAGATTTAGGAGGGTTACTGGACTTACAACTCAATAGTGTAGAATCGACAACAGCCTTTAAATATTTAGAGGAGGGGATTTATCCGACTTTTGTTTTAGATTGGTATGCGGATTTTCTCGATGCAGATAACTATATTCAACCGTTTTTAGAATGTAGCAAAGGTTCGGTGGAAACCGGATGTGAAAAAGGATCTAGTCAATATCAGGGTTCTTTTTATTATAGCGATCGCATGAACAAATTGATTGCTCAAGAACGTCAAGAACAAGATCCGCAAACTCGGAAATTGATTTTTGATGAAATTCAAAAACTGATCGCGGAAGATGTTCCTTATATTCCTCTTTGGCAAGATAAAACCTTTGTTTTTGCTAAAAATGGGATTGAAAATATTCGTTTACAATTAACTCAGCAACTCCCCTTGTGGACAATTAAAAACTCAAATTCATAGCCATGAAAAAACTACTTCTATCCCTATCCATTGCCAGTCTATCGATTTTGTCTATGATTAACCCATCTATGGCTTCTGATCCTATCAGTGGAACCAATTGGAAATTACTCTCCTGGGGTAATGAAAAATCTCCCCAAACCGTGTTAGATCAAACAGAAATCAGCTTGAACTTTCAAGAAGATCAAATTAGTGGTTCATCCGGTTGCAACCGTTACTTTGCATCCTACACCCTGGAGGATGAACAATTAAAATTTGGTGTAGCAGGGAGAACTCAAATGGCTTGTCCTGAAGAAATTATGAAGCAAGAAGATCAATTTCTCTCGGCTTTACAAGCCTCACAAACCTATACGATTAATTCTGAAGGTCAATTGCAAATTACCTATAAAACCGATCAAGGATCTGGAGTCATGATATTCGCACCCCAGCAGGAGTTTTAGTCCAGATTGAGGGAGCAAAAATAGTGCGATCGCTCCCATAGTCAGCAACCCAGTAACAATCAAAATGGGTTCAATAAAAGCAGTTACCAAAGAACTAAATCCTCAATCTTAGTTAAACAAGTTTCTAGGGATATTTCTAGGGATAAGGGAATTACTATTTCTTCTTAAATTAAAGGGAAAGGTACTTACTAAAAACAATAGATTACCTTTCCCTCAGTTTAATACAAGAACTTAACAACAATTAACGACTGGCAATACCAGAGGTAATTTTCTCCATCACCTGATCAACAGTAAAACTGGCTGCTTTTTGGCGTGGGGGAAACTCTTGGAAGGTGGCGATGAATTTGGCAACTAGAGGCTGTGCCGCCAATACTAAAGGAATGTGATCAAACATCCAATCCCAATAGGTATTTGAGGTAATATCAGCACGCTCATAGGGATCGGTGCGGAGATTAAACAGTTTTGGAACTCGCAAAATGACAAAAGGTTCGGCCCAGATTTGGCAAGTGCCTTTTACCCGTTGTTCCATGAAAACCGTTTTCCAGTGGTCATAACGCAATGCCATCAGGTCGCCATCATCACTAAAGTAAAAGTATTCTAAGCGTGGGCTTTTTTCCATATCGCCTTTGAGATAAGGTACAAGGTTATAGCCATCAAGATGTACCTTGAAGGTTTTATTGCCCGCCTGATAGCCTGTGAGTAGTTTTTCCTTAATATCTGGATCACCTGCCATCGCCACAAAAGTTGGCAACCAGTCCAGATGACTAACAATTTCATTCGAGACACTACCAGGCTCAATCACACCCGGCCAGCGCACCAATTTGGGTACACGGAAGGCGCCTTCCCAGTTAGTATTTTTTTCACTCCGAAAAGGGGTCATCCCGGCATCGGGCCAGGAATTCATGTGGGGGCCGTTATCGGTGCTATACATGACAAACGTATTATCTGTGATCCCGAGGGCATCGAGATAATTGAGTAATTCCCCAACGCACTTATCGTGGTCAATCATAACGTCGTGGTATTCTGACTGCCAGCGTCCCGACTGCCCTAAACTCTCAGGCTTGGCATGGGTACGGAAGTGCATGTGGGTCGTATTAAACCAGAGGAAGAAGGGAATACCTGCCTTAACCTGGCGATCAATGAAGTCCTTGGCTTTGGCCAGCACTTCATCATCAATGGTTTCCATCCGCTTTTTCGTCAGCGCACCCGTATCGACAATGGTTTGAGTCCCGTCTGGGTTGGCTTTGCAGTCCAATACACCGCGCGGGCCAAAATTTTTCTTGTAATTAGGAAAATCTGCAGCCGGGGGATAGTCTCGTAATTCGGGTTCTTCTTCTGCATTTAGGTGATAGAGATTACCAAAAAACTCGTCGAAGCCGTGGTTGGTGGGCAGCATTTCGTCTTTGTCGCCCAGGTGGTTTTTGCCAAATTGACCCGTAGCATAACCCAAGGGCTTTAGCATCTCGGCAATAGTCGGATCTTCAGCACGCATTCCTAGATTAGCTCCAGGCATCCCCACTTTGCTCAAGCCCGTGCGAAAAACACATTGACCCGTGATAAATGCCGATCGCCCGGCTGTACAACTCTGCTCGGCGTAGGAGTCGGTAAATAGCATCCCCTCTTTGGCAATGCGATCAATATTAGGGGTTTTATAGCCCATTAAACCGTGAGTATAACAACTGAGGTTGGATTGACCAATATCATCACCCCAAATGATGACAATGTTTGGTTTTTTATCGGTCATTTTTTATTTCTCCTAAAAGTCAAAAAAAGATATAAATACCCAATTTTTTACAGGGCTTCTATTATTATCCTAAGATTTTAGAAATAATGCTATACGAAATTTGCAATCTTAATATATTGACACAATCGATAAAATGTGTATAACAAAAATTAATATTCTATGATTACCCCAAATATATTCCCTAAGTCGGATAGATTTAATTCTTTTTCTGTGCATCAATTAACGGCTTCTGTTTTAACCAACCAAAAATTTGAGAAACCGTTAAATTAATATCAATTGATTCTAAAATGGGTAACTTTTCTGCTGAATCAATCTTATAATTTTTCAAAATTTGATTGGGTTGAAATACAAAAATTGATCGTTCATCTGGATCAATTAACCATCCCAATTTACAACCATATTCTAAACAATGCAGAATATTATCGATGACTTTTGTTGGTTTTTGATTGGGTGATAAAATCTCAATAGTCCAGTCAGGGAAAGAATCAAATTGATTAGCAATTTCTTCTTCTGGGGTTAGGGGTATTCTATTCCATAAAAAGACAGCAATATCAGGTACAATGGAACGCCCGCCAAAAGTACAACGGAGTTCCGGTAAAGCATAAGCGATTTTAGAAGGTTCTGCTATTTGGTTAATCGTTTCACAGAATTTATATTGTAGTTTACTATGTTGTCCTTGAGGCATAGGTTTTTGTCTGATTTTACCATCAATATATTCCCAAGCAGGAGATTCATCAATATAATATTGTTGAAGAAAAGATTCTAGACTTAAGGATTTAAGTTGGGTGGTAGTCATGGCAAATCTAAGGTATTATTTTACATTTTATAGCAGTTTTAAGATGTTATCGGATATTCTGATTATATCAAACCGTCTGCCTAAGTACGGGAAAGCATGGATTAAAATTTTAAAATTCCCATCCATAAGCCAAACCTTTAATCAGTTTCAGTGGGTTTGTGTCTAACTAGAAAGACCAAGCTAATCCTAAACGCATTCCTTGTGCAGTCATCTTAACCGTTGAGGTGCCAATATTCCCGGCTTGTTCGACTTTTAATTGATATAAACGATAGCCTGTTGATAAGGTTAAATCCCGCGATATTTGCCAATCTAAAGCTACCAATAAATCCCAATTGGCTAGGGCTTCACTTCCCCCTGTGATTGCGGTTCCGCCTCGGGTTGTAATTTTAAGATTATCGGCTAAATTGAGTGTAATTTGTGCTCCCAAGGAAGGATCAAACCAATCGGGTCGATAGTTAATTTTGGGGCCGGGATTAAAATTAAAATCCGTATCGAGATAACCAAAACGAGTCCCACCATAGACTTCAAAATCAAGGGAAGGATAGACATGATTCGGTTTTGAGGTATCTTTAACAGTAGTTAAGGGAAGGGTTCCTAAATGCCATGCAAGTAAGACTTCTGCGACTAATAATTGAGTATTAAAATCAATATCAATTTGCGAACCTTTATTCGTTAAACCGATTTCAGTATATACTCCCTGAAAGATTAATCCGATATCTCCATTCCATGCTTCTAAACGAGTTCCTAACTGTAAAAGTTTAGTAAAATTAAGGTCGAGTATTTTTCCTATACCCAAATTAAAATCAACTTGAATCGGAACTTGACCGTAAGGAACTCGATTTACTATTGTTTGTACTCCTTCTCGAATTTGAGTTTCTAAGCGTGCTGTTAGGTCTTGTCCCCGTTGTTTTAAGCGATCGCGCACTCCTTGAGCAATGCGGTCTTCTAACCGAGTATTACTCCGATCAAAGGGTAGACGTTCTAAGACTCGATTAACGGTTTGTTCAATTATATCTTTGGGTAATTGATTTAAGATTCGATTGGTAATTTCAGCCGTAATTAAGTCAACTAAAACCACTCGATTTACACTTGCACCTTCTCCAACAATAGCATAACCCTGAATATTAAAAGGCACAAATAACATCGGTTCAACTTCAAATCTCCATCTGGATTTTTGTTCAGATGCTGAAGCATCTGGAGTAGAATTCGGTATATCTTCAGCTAAGAATTCATTGACAATATTATTGGGGTTTTGGCTGAGTGTATTTCCCTGAATATTAGGTTGAGTTGGAATAGTTGTTTCTGGAGCGATCGCATAATTAATTGTTCTTTGTTGGAAGGATTGCAAATCAGCAGCATTAATGCTAGGATTTAAGAAGGTTGAGTTCAGTTGAGAGAGTTTATAATCTTCTGCATTTTTTTCAGTTAATTGTTGTGAGGGAGAAGAAGCGATCGCAATTTTTTCAACGGAAACCGGATTGATTTCAACAGAAGAGTGACCGAGGGGAAAATGCCGATCAGAATTAATCAAAAAATGACCCTGATCTTCTAAAAAAGCTGAGGATACTGTCGGCTTAGAATCCAGATTAACAGCACTCGCCCACGCAGGCGCAGCGACCAAAACGGTTAATATACTGAAACAAGAACTTAAAGCTGATTTCATCTGATGACTTTTAATTGTTATGTTATATCGAAAGAACCTTAAAAAATTAGGGACTTAACGATTACCCCAATAAAACTAACGAACCCAATGACCAGCAAAGCAACCCCGATAATTTCCGCACTGTAAGAGGTTTCGTAGGTATAGTGATCGCTTTGAATTTGTTGAAGTAACCGACGGTGTTCCCTTAATCCTAAAGCCATTCCTACCATTCCTGTACCAATAAAAGACAGTCCAATGATAACAGAAAATCTTACGGGGTCAAGCTTAGGATGAAGGTGGGTTTGTTCAATTGTTCTAACGATGGTGGGAATACCAAAACCAAAACCAATCAATGACAAGGAGGTGCGTATCCAAGCCATTAAGGTGCGATCGGCGGCGGCTCGACTGCGGTATTTAGCGAGTTCGGTACGATCTACTGCTAAATCATCATTAGAAAGATGTTTAGGGGTTTCTGAATTAACGGGTGGCTGACTCATAATGGGTTAGGTTTCAGGGGGTAATGTAGCTAATTTGCGCTTATTCCAAATGGAGTAGGGAACACCTAAAATGGCTCCCAAAATTACATAAGCTATCAGCGTCGGAATCACCTGCTGTTGTACATTATTTAAAATAGCAATAAATAGGGCTAAACCGACATTACGAGCAATACAGGAAATCGCTAGAATTGACCGTTTATCATCATCTAGCCCCCCTAAAGCGTGTCCAATACCGAGAGAAGCAATTACCATAATAGCGATCGCAATCATTGGTAATCCCCAAACTTTCAAAAATAAAGGGAATCCCAATACACATAGTAATATGGCTAATACAAAAAACAAACCATTCGACATAAAAGTTAAAAATTTAGCGATCACATCTACATATTTAGCCTCATATTTTTGTAGCAAAAGACCGAGAGTAACAGGTACAAATTGTACCATAGTTACTTGTTTAGCGACTTCTAAAATCGTTGTGTTTTCTGGAATTCCTTTAAACAAAATGGCGAAAATAGCTAAGGTTATAGGAGTAATAAAGACCGCCAGTAAAGCTAGGGTTAGCTGAAGACTGGCTGAGTAACGAAATCTAGCTCCAGCCATTTGCGCTCGCATTGTGGTCAGAGGTGCGCCAGGAGATGCTGCTAGCAGAACTAATCCTATCATTACTCCTGGCGGTAAATTAAACAGTTTTAGCAGGATAATAACGACTAGGGGAACCAACACAACAACGGCTAGAAGTGCACGAAATAGTAAAACAGGTTTGCGCCAGAAGGAGAGCATTTTCTCAAAAGAGAGATTGATCCCGATGGCTAACATCAGAGAAAAAATGGTAATTTTTACGAAAATCAGTAATAAAGGATGGTGCATGGGTTTAAAAAAATAACTTTTTATTTTTGGGGTTGGGGTGGTCATTCCTCACCCTATAGATAGCACTTTTTTAAGTTAAACCAACAGAGCATTAAATAAATAACCGATACTGATAATTCCCAAAGTCATCAAACTAATGAATACAGCTAAAAGTTGAGGACGAAGAACCTTTCTCAGAATCACTATTTCAGGAAGGGAAAGCGCCGTTACAGCCATTGTAAACGCTAATACTGTTCCGAGTGGCATTCCTTTATTAACCAACGCTTCGGTAATTGGCATTACCCCTGCAATATTCGCATAAAGAGGTACACCCAAAATCACAGCAACGGGAACAGCGAAGGGATTATCAACTCCTGCTATTTGAATGATTAAAGTTGTGGGAAGATAGCCATGAATCATAGCACCAATCGCAATTCCTACGACAACATAAAGCCAAACGGATTGGACAATTTGACTCGACTGAAACCATCCCTGTTGGAATCGTTGTTTCCAGGTTAAATATTCTGACTCAAAGTTATCCTCTGAAGATAATTCTTGTCGGGATTTCTGGAGTTCCCAAACAAAGGGTTCAACCCATTTTTCTAATTTTAGTTCTCCGATAATATATCCGGCTGCGATCGCTAATCCCACGCCAAAACCGATATACAATAGTGTTACCTTTAACCCAAATAATCCCCACAGCAACACCACAGCGACTTCATTAACCATCGGTGCCGAAATCAGATAGGAAAATGTCACTCCTAGAGGAACGCCAGCTTCCAAAAACCCAATAAACAAAGGAACCGCAGAACAGGAGCAAAAAGGCGTAATAATCCCAACTGTAGCCGCCAATATATTCCCGCCTAATGTCCGTTTCCCTTCTAAAAGTCGTCGCACTTTCTCCGGTTCTAAAAAGCTTTGAAATGTCCCAACAATAAAGCTAATTACCATTAGCAAGGTTAGGATTTTAGGGACATCATAGAGGAAGAAATGTAAGCTGGCTCCCAGATGGGATTCTATTGATAAACCTAAGAGATGAGTAACAATCTGGGTAGCCAACCAGTCAAAAAGATAAAATGGATCGAACATGATTTATCCTTCTATGTTTAAACTAATAGTAGCGGTTGAATTTCTGCGGGAGTGATCACTTTTCCTTTACTAACAACTTTGCCATTAACGACTAATGCAGGGGTAGACATCACCCCACGTTTAGCAATTTCGATGGGGTCAGTAATATGCAGCACTTCTGCATTTAGCTTGAGGGAGGCGAGTGCTTCCTGAGTATTGGCTTCTAACTGCTGACATTTTTTACAACCTGTTCCTAAGACTTCAATCTTGATAGTATTCATGACTTAACTCCTTTTCTTTGTAGAGGGTTAGGTGGTTAAGTCCTAGAATAATCCCTATACATGAGTATAAGGTCAAGGGTTTTTAGAAGTTTTTTCAGTCTTGTTCCAAAACAATACATTGATGAGTCGGATCGGGATGGTCAAAATTGCGATGACATTGTTCTAATAATGGCAATAATTCATCGTGTAAGGTCTGTATTTTCTGAATATTTTCTTGAAGATCTTGAATTTTCTGGTTGAGTCGCTCATAGACCGCTTGACAGGTGAGTTCTCGCCCATCTTTCAACGCTAAAATATCCTTAATCTCATCCAAAGTTAGCCCCAAAGATTTAGCGCGAGTAATAAAAGCAATGCGTTCCACATCTTCCTGACTGTAAAGTCGATAACCTGCGACCGTGCGTTGGGGAGAAGGAATTAATCCGATGCGCTCGTAAAAATATAGCGTTTGGGGATTGAGTTCTAAACGACGGGAAACTTCACCCACTTGGAACATTAAACTGGCTCCATTAAAACCTCATCAGCTAATTCTAAACCCTATCCTAAATCCTACACAGATTGCTATATTCTGCTTTTGCATTCAATCCTCAATCAATTCTTAATATTTTCGTACCCAGATTAAAAATGGCTAAAAACCAGCTAAACTAATAGATATATCCAAAAATTTCCATCTAACTCTTATAGAATAGGTGTTAGAAGTTAATGTTAATTTACCCAGAGGTCAAAACATGGCTAAAATACACGGTATGGTCAAATGGTTCAACGAGTCAAAAGGCTTTGGTTTCATTACCCCAGCCGATGGCTCTAAAGATATCTTCGTGCATCACTCGGCTATTAAAACCGATGGCTTTAAAACTCTAGCAGAAGGTCAGCGTGTGGAATTTGAGGTCATACAGGGTGCAAAAGGCCCCTCAGCAGATCAGGTGACTTTTATCTAAGACTTGTAAGACTTGATCCCCCTCTTGTCCTAGATAATTTTCCGGTGCGATCGCCAATTTTATAGAGCGATCGCAATTCAACAAAAACTTAACTAAAAATCCTGTCCCCTCCCATTGGTCAGGGGAGGGTTAGGGTGGGGTTTTATTATGTTTTAGAAGCAGAAACAGTCGTTTCTTTCTCTGAATTTGCTCCCTGAGTTCCTAGCTGAATCAGTTCAATTTTATAACCATCGGGATCTTCGACAAACGCAATTACAGTGCTTCCATGTTTCATCGGGCCGGGTTCACGGGTAATTTTACCGCCTGAGGCTCTAATTTGTTCACAAGTCCGGTAAATATCATCGACACCGAGGGCAATATGACCATAACCTGTACCGATTTCATATTGTTCTACCCCCCAGTTATAGGTTAACTCAATCACGCTATGCTCGGATTCATCGCCATACCCCACAAAGGCTAAGGTAAATTCACCTCCGGGATAGTCTTTCTGACGCAGCAGTTTCATCCCTAAAATATCGCAGTAAAATTTTAAGGAACAGTCTAGGTTTCCCACTCGTAACATTGTATGAAGTAGTCTCATGGTTGATGTATTCCTAATCATTGATTTAAGATGGCTTTATTTATATTAATACAACCCATTAAATCGTAGTAAGCCCTAAAGGGCTTTTTCTTAGAAAGAGAGTCCTGAAGGACTCACTACTTTTAAGCTCCCATTCCTGAATATTGTTTTAACCCTTGTTTCCATAACCAACGGTTAGCAATAAAAAATAAAATTCCCCAAAAGAATATCATTAATAGACTGCGAAATATATCAATGGGAAACCCAACAAGAATAGAAGCGGGAAAATAAACCAGGTAGGGAAAGGGAGTCCATAATGTTATTTCCCGAATCAAGGGAGGAAATACTTCTAAAGGTGCAATGATTCCTGATAAAAATAAATAGGGTAAATACCAAATTTGTTCAATTGCACTGGCTCGTTCTGTCCAGAAGGAAAATAGAGCAAAGGTATATTGAATAATAAATCGCAGCATAAAAGCCAAGATTAATATTAATAAAAATAACAAAATTCGTCCCAAACTGGGTATCCAAAAAGATTGAGGATACAGGGCAAAAAATAAAAGAATTAGCCCTAAAATAAAGGGAAAACGGGCAAATCGTTCGGCAATATGGCTAAGAAAATGATGCCAAACTGGATCAATAGGTTGTAATAATTTAGGAGAAAGTTTTCCTTGAATGACCTCTTTTTCAAATTCCCAAATCACCCAAACTACGTTAGCTTGTCGAACAATAAATGCGGCTAAAAAATAGCGAGCAAATTCAATATCACTCAGTTCAATTTTACCCGTTTGGGAGGCTTTAATCCAAATTCCCATTAAAATAAACGGTAAGGAACCAGACAAGGCCCATAAAAACAATTCGGCTCGATATTCAACCATGTAGGCATAGTATGTCACCAGTAAAGTTTGAGCAATTTTAAAAATATGTCTCATAGAATTATTCAATTAAAATATTTTTTTTGACTAAAACCTCTGATTCTTTATTTCTCCTGAATATTTGTTTAAATTTTAACCCTTGTTGTTTTCGATTAACAATAGAGGATAGTAATAATTTCCAACCTTGAAGAGAAAACAAAGACGTTGAGCAAAAATAAAAAGCATTCCTAAGTTTAGCTTTTTTTAGAGCTACAATACTCCAATGCAATTTCAGATAATCACGGATATGTTCGAGTTTAGGGAGTCGGATGTGATGTTTTTGATGTACTCGTTGATAAATTTTTTCCTTAATTAAAATATTAGCATCTAGTCGTTTTTCCAAAGACACTTTCTGATTATAAGCTCCTGGCCAAATCGTTCGATAAGCTAAACATTGATTAAGAAAAATCGCATCCCCAAATTGAGCAATTTTGATCCAAGAATCAATATCATCACAATTAATATCTAAACTCGAATCCCATCCTCCTGATTTGAGAAACGCATCTTTACGATAGGCGACTTGAACGGGGGTTCCAAACGGCACTTGTTCTAATAACATTCCATAGTGAATATCTTCCTGGGGAATATAATAAACTGTGCCAGGGCCGCTGATGCGAGTTCGACTTAATTCTAAACCGTTAGGGTCTACTTGAGCCGCTTGACAGGAACAAATTACCGCCTGGAAGGATGAGTTTTGACTGACTTTGGTTTGATAGGTTGTGATTGCTTTGAGCATTTCTTCAATGCAATTCAACGCCAAATAATCATCATCATCCATAGGTTTAATCCAATCTCCAGAAGCAACTGCAACCCCGGCATTCATGGTGACAGAATGACCTTGGTTAGACTCATTTCGATAATACACTAAACGATCATCTCCTTGTTGAACTAAGGAGGCGGATAAACGGCGAACATAGTCTTCTGTTCCATCGGAGGAACAATCATCAGCAACCACAACTTCACAGAAAACTGTTTGATTCAATGCCGAATCAATTGACCGTTTCAGTAAAGTTATTCGGTTATAGGTTGTAATCACGATGCTAAATTTCATTAGACTTTTTTAATTAGGAGTATGTTAAGTATTATAGCTAATTTTATTCCTCCTAAATTCATCTTTAAGTGGACGCAAAATTGGATCTTTTCGCCGCCATCCTAATTTTTTATATTTATTTTTAAAATAACCATCAAAGGAACGAGGGGTACAACTAAAACGTTCACGAGGTACAACAACAATTGTAACTTGATAAGTGTTCATAGTAAAAACTCTTTTTTTCTTAGGAAAGTGTTGGTTTTAAGGGGTTTGACAAACCGTTTGATAAATCTCTACAAGCTGATCATTGAGTTTGTTCATAAATTATCCTATTTATTTCGTTTTAAATTTTGTTTTATACCATAAAAAGGACTGACCATTCCGCTTAAGAAAAATTCCATTTCACAAGCAGCAATTAAATCGGTTTTAACTTTACCTCTATATTTGCTTAAGTGGAGGATGGCACGTCTGAGGTTTCCCAAAATAAGTTGCATGGCAATCATTGGTTTTTCCCAATTATTTGCCGTTGTAATTCGCATTTGAAAAAGACTTAAACCTACGCTGCGAATCAAACCCAATAAGTAATCTTTTTCGAGTCGTCGAGATGGGATTTCATGTTCAATTATCATTTCAGGATTATACCAAATTTCCCCAGCTTTAGCTAAATATAATAAGGCTTCAAAGTCTTCTCCTTTTCCTGATAAAAATTCTCCCACTGGCCCTAACAATTTCAAAGAGTTAGGAACATTTTCTAACCAGATTTTTTTTCTAATGACTAACCCTGCTCCAGGGGGAAGACTCAGGATTTTTGGCTTATATAAATTAGGTTTTGATCCTCGATCCTTTAGGGCTAAAAAAGATTCAATCCTCTCAAAATTTTCAGGAGGTTCCACCTCAAATTTTCCTAAAATACGACTACCATATGCAACGGCTTTTGGATATAATTTCCCAAAGGAATAAGCTGCATACACCCAATTCGAGGTAGGAAAATTATCATCATCAAGAAACCCAATTAACTCTCCCTCAGCTTCTTTGATGCACCGTTGTCTGGCAAAAACAGCCCCTTGCTGAGTTTCCAAGAAATATCGAATTGGATAGGCATTTGGCCAATGGGCTTGATACTGTTTAACCAATGGTAATGTATCATCCGTACTATTATTATCAACAATCACGATTTCCCAAACAATCCCGTCTGTATTCTTTTGTTGAGAAAGTTGATCTAATACCTGTCGTAATTGTGCTGATCGATTATAGGTGCGAATTGCCACAGTCAAATCCATAAAATCAAGGTTCAAGAAAAAAATTTAACTTGAATATAACCTGTGGATACAATAAATAGCAATAGATTTTTAATTAATTAATAAACTTCCCCTGATTCTATAGCAGGAATCAAGGGTTGACTGGTGACCGTTAAGGGTTCAGTTTCTGAACTACTATTGGGCAACCAATGAATGAAAGGAAGTGGTAATAAAGTGCTAAGATTCGTGACAATTACCAGTAACCATAATTGATTAAAGTTTGTTTCAGTAATCCCAAACCAATAAGTCAGTAAAGCCCCCAATTCATAAGAAATTAATCCGGCTAAATTAGAAACCGACATTAATAAGGCAAATAATGTGGCTTCTACCCCCGGAGGACATAAACGGACGGCTAAAACTAACACAGGCATATAGGCAATTTGCCCCATGACCGCTAAAATCAAACTATCCCCTAAACTAAACCAATGATCATCAATCCCCAGAGTGCGATTTGTATGGGTAACTAATAATAACATGGTCATTCCCAACAACGTTGAAATAATCGTTGACCAAAAAAAGATTGTCCGAAAGGAAACGGACTTAAAAAATCGTTGAAATAGCCAAACTCCGATTAAGGATGCAATGCTAGTCACTAAACGAACTCGCCCTAAAAATTCTGGTTGAAATCCTAATTCATTAGTGGTAAAAAAGAAAAAGGCAGCATCAGCCGTTGGTGTAGCTTGCCAAACAAAAACAAAGGCTGTGGGCAACCAGATTGATTTTTGGGTTATGGCTTGACGGAGGTTTTTAATTTGCTGTTTGACCAGTTCCCAATTAGAGGGTTGACTCTGAAATTCTTCTGTAATTAATCCGGCTACCAAGGAAACAATTAAGGGGAAAATTGCTGTCATTAAAAATACCGTTTGTGGGGGAAATTTCTCTAATAAAAAACCACTTAAATAGGCTGTAATTAACCCTCCTACAGCCGATGCTCCCCAGCAGACCGATTGTAAAGAACCGACATTACTAATGGATTCATGACGCGCCCTTTCTACCACCAAAGAATCTACAATCACATCGCTCATCGCAATGGAAAGGGAACTCAACACCATCGCACCCGTAGCCGCCCAAGGGGTATGAACAATTGTCGCCATAGCCACCCAGGATAACGCCCCCAACAGTCCCGATAGGATTAAATAGGGACGCCGACGATAGCCAAAAATAGGTAAACCATCGGAAATGAACCCGAATAAAGGTTTCACCACCCAAGGAATAGCCACAATTCCCAGTAATACCGACACTTCCGCCGGACTCATCCCCAATTCATCCTTGAGGAAAAAACTTACCCCTAAACGGGCGAGTCCCAAAATCCCCTGGACAACGTACACCAGCAAAATAGCGATCAGTTCTGGGGTTGGGTCATTCCCAAAAAATATTGTTTTCTTAAAAAATTGCTTGAGCTTGTCGATGCTTGTTGAAGTCATCAGGGTTTGGTAAAGAAATATTAAGTAATGTGAATATATCTATCATAGCCTGCTGACCTGAAGTGGAAGGATGGGGAAAGGGTCTAATACTGGGTCAGAATCGTTCTGATGTGCTCGACAACAGTATGAGTTTGCTCCACCATTGCTAAATGTCCACAATTAGGGATTTCAATCACATTGTTATCCCCTTGACGAAATAGCCAATGAAAACTAGCTAAATGGCGGACATATTGGGGTTCCATAATTCCATCTTGCAGTCCCGCGAGAAAATAAACGGGTTGCTGGAGTCGAGACACCACTTGCGGTAAACGATGCACTTCCGCTTCGGTCGTGGAATCTAATAACGCCCCTAATGCAGCTTCAGGATGGGCGATGACAAAATCGATTAACCGTTGTCGTCCCCACCGTTGTTTAATCGGACAAGCCACTTGAGCGCGAGTAAAGATTAAATCCAATAGGGGTAAATAACACAGCCATCGGGGGCGAAATTTAACAATTTGTTCGCCAACGGAACGAAATTTTTCAAATTCCTCTTTTAAGTAAATTCCCCCGCCAGCGTTAACACAAATCACGCCTTTTACCGCTTCAGGGAGTTTGTCTGCCCCTAACAGGGCAATGGTTCCTCCCAGCGAATGACCCACTAACCAAGCATTGTTGAGGTTTAGGGTGTCCAACAGAATTGCTAAATCTTCAGCGTAGGAAATGGGGGTATAAACCGCAAGTCGTGATGGATGTCCTGCCAACATTTGAGAATTCCCAAATCCCCGTAAATCATAAGATAAACATTGATATTCGGGGGATAACAGGTCAATGACGGGTTGCCAATAATGACGACTTAGCAACCAGCCGTGAATAAAGACCAGCACGCCACCAGATGAGGTGGGCGACGTCAATTCGTAAGTGTGTTGAACTCCCTGGATATCGATAGTAGCCATAGTCCTATCGTATCCTGAAATGTACGTTTCAGGAATCAGTAATCAGTCAACGGTCAACCGTTAACCATCAACTAGATAGTTCTGTGATATTATGTAAAGAAAAAATGGATTCTGGACGCTTTCTGATTTGTCGTCCAACCCATGCAAGTTTATTTAAAACTGAACCATGAGTAGCTCCCTCGCTAAAGCTGTCTTATTTGTAGATGGCTATAACATTATTGGAATCTGGCCTCTATTGCGACAGAAACGCGATGGTGACGGGATGGAAGCAGCCCGTAGGCATTTGATTGAAACTTTGGTAGACTACAGTGCCTTTGAAGGGTTAGATTCTCGCATTGTGTTTGATGCCCACTACCAAAATACTCCCAGCTTCAGCGAAACCATTACCCGCAATGTGTCGATTCATTATACAGGTTTTGGGCAAACCGCAGATACTTATATTGAAAAACTCTGTGCTTCTTTGGGACGTCAATTGCGGTTGTCCCGACGCCGATTAATTGTAGCGACTTCAGACCGCGCTCAACAGTTGACCGTCACGGGGTATGGTGCGGAGTGGATGTCCGCCGAACAGTTAGCAGAAACGGTGGAAGCCACAACCCGACGTCGCCAACGCCGTCATCAACCTCGGAAGCAATCTTCTAGTCGTTTCTTGGCCAATTCCTTGGACGCAGAAGCTCAAAACCGTCTAGCTCGGTTGAGAATGGGCTTGAAATAACTTCATCAAGGGTATTTCAGCTTTGGCAATAAAAGTTAAAAAAATTTTTTCAAAAAAGCTTGCAAAAATTTAGGATCTGGCGCTACTATAATTAACTGTGGCTAAAAGAGAGACACAACGTTCCTCGGTAGCTCAGTGGTAGAGCGGTCGGCTGTTAACCGATTGGTCGTAGGTTCGAATCCCACCCGAGGAGTTTAACAAAATAGTCTTTGAATATCAGATCAAATTCTAACCTGGTCTGATATTTTGAACTTATATCCTGCATTTCTGTTGAGAAATGTAGGGTATTGTTCTGCGTGAGTTCGATGGAGCGCGGTTCAGATCTCAACTAATCCCTCTTTAGTCAAGATATTTGATAAGGCTAATAATTATATAGCCCATGATGCAAAAAAAACAATTTTGTAATAATTTTTAACATTTTTATTACAAAGTATTAAGGTGTATTGCAAAGCGTCACAACCGAGGGGGGGTAAATGGTTTCGAGGGGAGCGTCCGTGATACCATCACACATTAGTAAAAAGACCAGATAGATTGGGAGAAGACCGTTGACACTACGGGTTGCTGTTGTTGGTTCTGGCCCTGCGGGTGCTTCCGCAGCCGAGACGCTAGTTAAAGCAGGCATTGAAACCTACCTGTTTGAACGCAAGCTGGATAACGTCAAACCCTGTGGTGGGGCGATCCCGCTTTGTATGGTGAGTGAGTTTGACTTACCTGCTCATGTCATTGATCGGCGGGTGAGAAAAATGAAAATGATCTCTCCCTCGAACCGTGAGGTTGATATTGTCATTGAAAAAGAAGACGAATATATTGGAATGTGCCGTCGGGAAATTCTCGATGGGTTTATGCGCGATCGCGCCGTCTCTTTAGGGGCAATTTTAATCAATGGTACTGTTCATCAATTAGAAATTCCTCAAACCAGTTCCAAGCCTTATGTGATCCATTACCATGATCATGCAACGGCCGAAGGTGGGATAGGTACACCCAAAACCCTAGAAGTGGATGTGGTGATCGGGGCAGATGGGGCCAACTCCCGCATTGCTAAAGCGATGGATGCTGGGGATTATAATTATGCGATCGCCTTCCAAGAACGCATCCGTATCCCCGAAGATAAAATGGCCTATTATGAAGATCGGGCAGAAATGTACGTTGGTAACGATGTTTCTCCTGACTTCTACGCCTGGGTATTCCCTAAATATGATCACGTTGCGGTGGGAACTGGGACAATGAAACCCAACCAAGCCATGATCAAACAATTACAAGCGGGAATTCGCGCCCGGGCAGCGCACCGCATCGAAGGCGGTAAAATTATTAAAGTCGAAGCGCACCCCATCCCCGAACATCCCCGTCCCCGTCGGGTTGTGGGACGAGTGGCTTTAGTCGGAGATGCCGCCGGAACAGTTACGAAGTCCTCTGGAGAAGGCATCTATTTCGCCGCCAAGTCTGGCCGGATGTGTGCGGAAACCATTGTGGAACGGAGCAATAGCGGTCAACGCATTCCCACAGAAGCGGATCTGAAGGAATATATCAAACTCTGGGATAAGAAATATGGCATTACTTATCTGGTGTTGGATATTCTGCAACGAGTCTTCTATCGCACGGATGCGACCCGTGAAGCCTTTGTAGAGATGTGTGCGGATAGAGATGTGCAGAAGTTAACCTTTGATAGCTATCTGTACAAAACTGTTGTTCCAGCCAACCCTCTCATTCAGATGAAGATTACAGCAAAAACCCTGGGGAGTTTGTTACGCGGAAGTGCGTTAGCACCGTAATCAGTCATCAGTTATCAGTTATCAGTTATCAGTTATCAGTCATCAGTTATCAGTTATCAGTGTAAGAGTTAACTTCTTTTCTTGACTGATAACTGATTATAAGGAGAAATTTAAGTATGAGTTCAACAAACCCGTCTGAAACCCAACTGAATGCGACGGAGATTTTGCAATTAGTCCAACAGGAAAAAACAGCTACCTTGAGTCATTTAGTTTCGAGTGTTGTCCATGAAATTAATAATCCATTAGGGTGTATTGCGGGAAATCTTACTTATATTAAAGATTATGTGAAAGATTTATTAAATTTAATTGCACTGTATCAAGAACATTATCCCGATCCTATTAATGAAATTACCGATGAAATTGATGCTATTGATTTAGAATATTTAATTGAAGATGTGCCGAAACTGTTGTCCGCAATGGAAAATGGGGCAGAACGTTTACATCAAATTAGTAATGCTTTACGAACCTTTGCGCGATTTGAGAGCGATCACAAAGTTTTGTTTAATATTCACGATGGCATTGATAGTGTATTATTAATGTTAAAAAGTCGGTTCAAAGGCACTAAAATTCGATCTCCAATTGAGGTGCTTAAAAACTATGGAGAAATCCCTGAAATTAACTGTTATCCAGGGCATTTTAATCAAGCTTTATCTTATTTAATCAATAATGAAATTGATGCTTTAGATGAAAAAGCAAAAGCTCAACCCTCTAACCCTGAATTTAAACCCACGATCACAATTAAAACTAGCTTAACTTCAGATTCTGTGATTCTATCAATTCAAGATAATAGTTTAGGAATCCCTGAGAATGCTCAAAAGACAATTTTTGAGGAGTTATTAGTCACAAAACCCGTAGAACAAGGAACTGGAATTGGCTTATCCGTCAGTCGTCAAATTATTGAAGATCGACATCAAGGTAAAATTAAATGTCAGTCATCGTTAGGAATCGGAACAGAATTTATTATCGAACTTCCAAGAGCATCGGATTCTTAGACTTAATCCTAATTATGACACGCTAAGATTATTGTTTTTGATTGTTAAATACATCTTCATAAATTTGTGCCATTGTCAACGTTAACCCCACAGATTCTAAGTTTAAATTGTCTTGTTGTCCTAAGATTTGGACTGTCCAATTGTCTTGAGAATCTTGACGATAAACTTCGACTTGCATTTGCGCTTGAGAAACTAAAACATATTCTTTTAAACTTTCTAAGGTTTGATAGTTGATTAATTTTTCGCGTCTATCGGTGGTTTCTGTCGTTTCTGAGAGAACTTCAATAATTAAATTGGGTTGGGTTTTGAAATATCTATGATTATCTTGGGGGTTACAAGTTACCAGTAAGTCAGGATAATAAAAAATATCGTCTTGAACTTTAACTTTCATATCCGACACAAACACCCGACAAGAACTTCCCCGCAGATGAGGACGTAACAAGGAACTAATATTAACAACAATAATATTATGTTCCTCACTCGCACCCGCCATCGCAAATACATAACCACCGACATATTCATGGCGAGTCGGACTGTTGGCTTCGGCGTTTAGATAGTCTTCAACGGTAAATAAGGGTAAAGGCGATCGCATTTTTTATTCCTCGTAATTATTTTTTATCAACATTTTAACTTAGCTTCTGTTTAATATAGTGTTGGAAAATTCGATTTAATAGAAATAGCGATCGCCTTAATCCATATTGCTAACTAATGTTAAATACATCTTCATAAACTTGCGCCATTGTTAGTGTTAACCCAACAGATTCTAAGATTAAATTGTCTTTTTGTCCTAAGATTTGGACTGTCCAATTTCCTTCAGTATCTTGACGATAAACTTCGACTTGGATTTGGTCTTGAGAAATTAGAACATATTCTTTTAAACCTTCTAAGGTTTGATAGTTCATTAATTTTTCTCGTCTATCGGTGGTTTCTGTGCTTTCTGAGAGAACTTCAATAATTAAATTAGGTTGAGTTTTGAAATATCTATGATTATCTTGGGGGTTACAAGTTACCAGTAAGTCAGGATAATAAAAAATATCATCTTGAACTTTAACTTTCATATCCGACACAAACACCCGACAAGAACTTCCCCGCAGATGGGGACGCAATAAGGCATAAATATTTCCTGCAATAATATTATGTTCCTCACTCGCACCCGCCATCGCAAATACATAACCACCGACATATTCATGGCGAGTTTGACTGTTGGCTTCGGCGTTTAAATAATCTTCAACGGTAAATAGGAGTAAAGGCGATCGCATTTTTTTATTCCTCGTAATTATCTTTGATAAACATTCTATTAAAATTATAGTAGAGATTTATTGGTTTGGGAAAACAACATCTTCATAAAGCAGGGAAAGGGGAAATTCAAAATTAATACTGGTAAGCTCTATATGATCAGTTTCGCTGTAGGGGTGTAATTCCCAAAACCCTTTTTCATTCAAACGGAAGCAGTCAACATTGATATATTGACTATTAATTAATAAATATTCTTTGAGAGTAGAAATGCGTCGGTAATAGGTAAATTTAGTCCCTCGATCATATCCTTCTGTACTAGGAAAAAGAACTTCTACAATTAAACAAGGATATTGAATAAATTGAATCGCTGTGCGATCGCGGCTGTCACAAGTTACCATGACATCAGGATAATAAAAAGGCCCTGTTTCTGACACCGCAACTTTTGCATCAGCTAAAGACACTTTACACCCTTTACCCCGCAGATGATTTTTTAATACAGTTGTTAGGTTGACTGCAATATCATTGTGAGGAATAGTACCGCCCGCCATAGCGAGGACTTCGCCATTAACATATTCATATTTAAGGGTTTGATCGGTTTCCCATTCCAGATATTCTTGGGGCGTGAGATCGGGTAACTCAGCATTAGCAATCATGATTTTTTATTTCATGGTTATTGTTATTTTCAGTTTAACTTAGGTTCTGTTTAATATAGCGGGTGGGTTGCGATCGTGAAAAAAATTGTTTGAGTTCAGTTTAGATTTGTTCAATCGCCGTGAGTTGGCGCTGCACTTTGGTACAAGTTAGGATATACTGAAAGTAACTAAATTGAGTAAAGCTGATGAAAGTTAAAGTAACAGAACAAGGTGTAGTTATTCCCAAGGATTTTCTCAAGGGAGTTGAAGAGGTAGAAATTCGTAAGGAAAATAATATTATCTTTGTGATCGTAACTAATCAGACAGATCCAATTTTTGAGATGGGGATGAACCCGGTAAACTGCGGGGTTTCTGATGCGTCTGAAAAACTAGATAATTATATTTACGGTTCTGTTGAATGAGTAATTTCTTTTTTAAGTTTTGACAACCATTTTATTCAAGCTGGTTTTGAAAAGTTGCCTTGATATGAAACTGAATATATGCTTTGAATACTGGATTTAATAGAAATAGCGATCGCCCTCCTTCCTCAACTTTTTCGATTAAATTCCGTCGAATTAAGGATTGTATTGCTTGCAAAAGTTCAGGTTTTGATAATTCCAGATTAGCAGGTTTTTGAGCAATATTGACGGGTTGATCTTCATTCGCTAACCAATTAATTACCGTTTTTTCTGATTCCGATAAACGCTCTAAGTGAGATTTTAAACCAGGTTCTAAATCCCCCAAATAAATATCATTTTGCTCGGCTAAAAATAGAAAAACACTACCATTAAAAAGTTCAATAATTGTTGAAGCGATAATCTTTAACCAGGACGGATGACCTTGATACATTGTAATTAATTCTAACCAGTTTTCCTGATCAATTAATCCTTTTTCCCTGAATATTTCTGTTGCTTCTTCTCCTAATCCTTTGAGGTTTAAGGTTTGTGTGGATCTATTTTCTGCTTCTAAATTGGCGATTTCTATGGGTTTTGTCCAACTCAGAAGAATTAAACAACTTTGATGATTCGATGTGACAATTTGTTTAAAAAATTTACTATAATCTTCATATTCAGGTAAGTAGTGACCTGCTAATTCACCCCTTTTTAAAATATCCTGTAGATCATCGAGAATAACTAAACAGCGAGAGTTACGAAAATAATCAATAACTGTAGATAAGGGGGTTTGTTGAGATTGAGAAAAGAATTGTTTGAGTTCAGTTTGTAGCGTAGAAAGGGTAGGCTGATTTTCGAGACTTTTCCAGATAATATAATCAAACTTTGTTTGAATGGCTTCGATGAGTTTAAGAGTGAGTGCGCTTTTACCAATTCCACTTAAACCGTAGATAGTAATCAAGCGGGTATTTTGTTCTAAAATCCATTGTTGAAGGGTGAAGAGTTCTGAAGTACGGTTGTAGAAGTTATTGGGAGTTGGGGCTTCAGTTAAATCTATGGAGGAATGTTGAGAAGTTGATTGATTATTTGGTGATGTGGTTTGTGAGGTTGAGGTTATTGGACAGATATTGAGATTATTAACGGTTAGGCTTTCTTGAACTGTAACTGTTTCACCAACAAATGAAATATTATTTGTCTCTTGGGAAATTCTAGCGCGTTCCAATATCGATCTAAAACTTGTTTTAGTAATATGTTTTTTTAATTCTTCTGATAACGTCTTCCAAAGCTCTGAGCCAGTGTTTCTCACATGACTTTTACTTAAATGTAGCTGTTCGGCAATTTCGGAGTACGTTTGATCTTGTAGACTTCCCTTAAGAATAGCCTCTTGTAAATGGTCTAGGTGCATTCCGCTCTTAGCAAAAACTAGCTCATCAGCCAGTTTTAACATTTTGTCAATATCCATAGGTAAAGGAAGGGATCGTGTTGATGCCCCACATTGTAGAGGATTTTTCGTACATTTTGTACGTTTTGTAGATCAGTTAGTAATCGTACAAAAGTCCGTACTTTTAATTCTTTACATCATCCGCAGATCAACAGTATATTTTTGATAGCTATACAAGTAAACGAAGGTGTAGCCTTGATTAAACCCGATGAACTGACCGTTTTATTTTTTGGCAAGACGGGTGTTGGTAAAAGCAGCACGCTCAATTCCTTGTTTGGACTGAACTGGGCTACTGATAATGCTGTTGCTTGCACTAAAGAACCTCAGATTGCCTACTTAGACCGCTCTCACTACACTGGTTTTTCCTATCAGCAAGTCCGAGTTGTTGATATGCCAGGAATTGGGGAGAGTCTGACTGATGATGAAAACTATATGCCCCACTATGAAGAATGGATACCTCAGACCCATTCTTTAGTGTGGGTAACTCAAGCAGATACGAGAGCTTACAAGCGGGATGAGATTTTTTTGACCAAGTTCCTGCCCTTATTTCAAGCGGATCTTTTTCTGATTGTTGCTCTTAATAAGATAGATTGCCTCGGTGTTGATGAAGATGAAAAGCCGTTTAATCTGGAGCGAGGAGAACCTTCTGAAGCGCAACTCAACCGAATCTCTGAAAAAATAGAAGATGTTTACCGTATTTTCCAAGGCGCTCTCAGTGGAAAAGTCCGTTTTGAGAAAGAACAAATCATCCCGCACACATCTGTTTACGGATGGGGCTTAGACAACCTGAAAACCAAAATATTCACAAGGGGTTGAATTATGTTGAGTTCTTTGTTTGGAAAAAGTGAGCAAACTCCGGTTCGGCTTGTCATTGGTTTAAACCAAGTCGATAAAATGATTCCCGATGGGTGGGATGATCGGTTAAATATGCCCACTCAAAAGGCCAGGGTGTTTTCAAAGTCGGGGGTAAAAAAGAAAATAATAGTGATCTTTTCTTGATAAAATCAAAAAGAGATCACTTTTTTTTGATTTTTTAAACCATGTTAAATAGT
>CAITND010000068.1 GCA_903893625.1 uncultured Oscillatoriales cyanobacterium | reverse complement strand
TGCTGCCCGATGAACTGCTGAAACGGCGAGATGCCTGACGGGTTGCCTCCGATCGCTCCGCTCGCCCCTCCGACTCCCCCGCTCCCCCCGCTCCCCCCGCTCCCCCCTCTCCCCCTGCTCCCCCTGCTCTCTTCTTCTGTAACGGTTCTTTACAACTACTATAGACAAAGGCAACATCAATGTTACGATTCCGTAAAAACATAATTTGAGTGATATTTCTATGGCAGAAACACTGACTGGAACACCACCAAAGTTTGGCGGCAGCACTGGTGGCTTATTAACAAAAGCCCTGGTGGAAGAAAAATATGCGATCACCTGGACTAGCACTAAAGAACAGGTGTTTGAAATGCCCACGGGCGGTGCCGCAATTATGAACGAAGGGGACAACCTTCTGTATTTGGCCCGCAAGGAACAGGCTCTAGCTTTAGGGACTCAACTGCGGTCAAAATTCAAACCCAGAATAGAAAACTATAAAATCTATCGCGTTTTCCCCAACGGCGAAACCGAATACCTGCATCCCCAAGATGGCGTTTTCCCTGAAAAAGTCAATCAAGGACGTGAAGCTGTCAATGGCGTTGCTCACAATATCGGCAGCAATGTTGATCCAGCTAAAGTCAAATTTACTGGCAAAGCGACCTCTGACGTTTAAGACTCTCTGAGTAATTAACAGGCGCAATGCCCTAAACAGATTAGGATGAAGGATGGTTTACTCTCACCTTCATCCTTTGTTTTTTATTGTTCGCCATTAGTCGCTATGATTTTTCCAGATTTCTCCCAATTTTCTCAATGGGCTTCCACAGGAAATTTTATTCCGGTATATCAAGAATGGGTGGCTGATTTAGATACTCCCGTTTCCGCTTGGTATCGGGTTTGTGCTAATCAACCCTATAATTTTTTGTTAGAGTCCGTTGAAGGTGGCGAAAAAATTGGGCGTTATAGTTTCTTAGGTTGTGATCCGGTTTGGATTTTAGAAGCCAAAGGCGATCGCACCGTGCAAAAATGGCGAGATGGAACAATTCAAGAATTTACAGGCGATCCCTTCAACACGCTACAAGAATGTTTAAAACCCTATCATCCGGTAAAATTGCCTCAGTTACCTGGGGGAATTGGCGGACTATTTGGGTTTTGGGGTTATGAATTAATGCAGTGGATCGAGTCCCGTGTTCCTGTCTATTCCCCAAATTCCGATGATTTACCCGATGGGTTATGGATGCAGGTTGATAATTTATTAATCTTTGATCAAGTTAAACGCAAAATTTGGGCGATCGCTTATGCGGATACTCGCAATACGGATTTAGAAACAGCCTATCAACAAGCTGGCGATCGGGTTAAACAATTAGTCGCTAAATTACAATCCCCATTATCCCCAGAAAATACCCTTTTAGAATGGACTCCCCCCGCCCCCCCGGCCCCCCGTGCACGGGGGGAGCAACCAACCTTAACCTACCGCAGTAACGTTTCCCAGGAACAATTTTGCGCCAATGTGGAAAAAGGTAAACAATATATTAAAGCGGGAGATATTTTTCAAGTTGTTTTATCTCAACGGTTAACCACAGAATATTCCGGTGATCCCTTTTCCCTTTATCGTTCTTTGCGGTTAATTAATCCCTCTCCCTATATGGCTTATTTTAACTTTGGAGATTGGCAATTAATTGGCTCTAGTCCTGAAGTGATGGTGAAAGCGGAAAAAAATCCCGAAGGAAAATTAATCACTACCGTCCGTCCCATTGCGGGAACTCGTCGCCGAGGTCAAACGCCTCAAGAAGATCAAGCTTTAGGGGAAGATTTATTACAAGATCCCAAAGAAGTCGCTGAACACATTATGTTAGTCGATTTAGGACGCAATGATTTAGGGCGAGTTTGTCGGATGGGGACGGTTAAAGTTGATGAATTAATGGTAATTGAACGCTATTCTCATGTCATGCACATTGTTAGTAATGTGATTGGAGAATTAGCAGAAACTAAAACCGCCTGGGATTTATTAAAAGCTTGTTTTCCCGCCGGGACGGTTAGCGGGGCACCAAAAATTCGGGCGATGGAAATTATTTATGAATTAGAAGGTTGTCGTCGCGGCCCCTATTCTGGGGTTTATGGTTACTATGATTTTGAAGGACAACTCAATAGTGCGATTACAATTCGTACCATGATTGTTCAAAATCAGCAACAGGGTCAACATCAAGTTAGTGTTCAAGCGGGTGCGGGTATTGTCGCGGACTCCCAACCCCAAAAAGAATATGAAGAAACCCTGAATAAAGCACGGGGGTTATTAGAAGCAATTCGTTGTTTAAAAGGTTAACGGTTGACTGTTAACAGGTAAGGACGGGTACTTAACGATCTTTCAATTTTAACCTAAACCTTGATCAACCCGTCCCTAAAATCGAACTCACGTTAATAAAACACCCCTCCATGAAACAGGAGGGACTGTTTTTTTAGATATCTAAATCCGTTAAATTCAAGCGGGGAGCATGGGTTTCAATAAACTCCCGACGAGGAGCAACGCGATCGCCCATTAACACTGTAAAAATCCGATCTGCTTCCGCCGCATCTTCAATTTCAACCCGTTTAATCATCCGAGTTTCTGGGTTCATGGTGGTTGTCCAAAGTTGCTCTGGCATCATTTCCCCTAACCCTTTAAACCGTTGAATATTGTAGTTAGCATTGGCAGGTAAACTTCCCAAATACTCCTGCAATTCTCGCTCATTGTAACAGTATTGATGGTTGCGTCCCCGTTCCACTTTGTACAAGGGAGGACAGGCAATATAAATATAGCCTTGATCCACTAATTCCCGTTGATAACGATAGAAAAAGGTGAGTAATAAAGTACGGATGTGGGCGCCATCAACGTCTGCGTCCGTCATAATTATGACTTTATGATAACGCAATTGAGACGCATCGAATTCTTCTCCTTTAATCCCTAATCCCAAGGCGGTAATTAAGGATTGAATTTCATTATTTTTGTAGATTTTGGCATCATCGGTTTTCTCAATATTCAGGATTTTTCCGCGTAAGGGAAGAATGGCTTGGGTGCGGCGATCGCGTCCTTGTTTGGCACTATTATGCACAAAGATACCCGCCGATAAAGCAAAGTTATGACTATGAGGTACTTCAATATCATAGACATCCTGCCGTTCCTCTAACCATTCAATGGAAACGACCCGATGATTATAGTTACGAATTGCCATTCGAGTTGCAATTTCATCCCCTTCAAAATAGCGATCGCAAAAGGTTTTAAAGGTTAATAAACGGTGATCACCTTGATTGGCTTCAATATCAATTAACTCATCCTGAGCATAGAGCTTATACAGGGTGGCAATTGTTTGGGCATAATCGCTTTTATTTGAGGCTTCGTGCTGTTGTTGGGTTGTTTCCCATTGCCATTCTAAGCGGTCTTGATCTTCCCGTTGTTTTACCTGATAAGCATCGGCTAATAAATGGGTATAAATCCATTTATCATAACCGGGGTTCCAAACCATTTCATAACCGTTTAATCCTCCATCTATCCCTTTCTGAGAAATTTTGCGATGAAACGGCATCAAAGAATCTTCTGGGGTTAATTCTGCTGCCGCTTTATAAGTGCGATCGCGTAACATAAAGGGGTGATCAGGGGTACAAATCAGGGTTTCTCCATTATCTAAAGTTAATTTCACGACTTGAGCATTTTGCTTCGTCAGTCGAGCATTAATCACCCGTTCAATGGCTATATTTCCACTATTATTAATGGTGTAGCAAAAATGCTCTTTTCCTTCAGTTTGTTCCTCAACAATTTCTTGAAGTGTTTTCTCCGATCCATCGGCTAACCGAATCAAAGTAGAACCCAAAAAACAGCCCCCGGCACTATCCCCTTCAACTAAGAAAATCTCTGATTCTTGAGGATCACGGGTGCTACAATCGGCTAATTTACCGGGTAAAGGAGAGGATTCTAAAACTGATTTTCGACGGACTAAATCCCGTGCTCGTCGAGCGGCTTCTGCGGCTTTGAATGCTTGAATGGCTTTCTCGATCACCGCATCGGCAATTCCTGGATTAAATTCCAAATACTCGGTTAAACCTTCCCCCACCAAGGAGTCAACAATTCCCCGAACTTCTGGATTTCCTAATCGGGTTTTGGTTTGTCCTTCAAATTCAGGATCGGGAACTTTCGCGGAAATAACGGCGGTTAACCCTTCTCTAATATTTTCTCCGCCTAAATTAGAATCTCCTTCTTTGAGTTTATTCCGTTTGCGAGCGATCGCATTTAAAGTTCGAGTCAGAACGGTTTTTAACCCTTCTAAATGGGTGCCTCCATCGATGGTTCTAATATTATTGGCGAAACCTAAAATTGTATCGCTATAGGCATCGGTACACCACTGCAAGGCGACTTCAATTTGAACATTACTCCGTTCTCCATAAATATAAATAATATCTTCATGAAGGGGTTGTTTATCGTTGTTCATGTAGGCGATATACTCCCTAATTCCGCCTTGATAACAGTAGGTTTCTATCCGGGGAGTTTCCCGTTTCAACAGTTCTAAACGATTATCTGTGAGAGTGACTTTGACTCCCGCATTTAAGTAGGCAAGTTCTCGTAAACGCGAAGCAATCGTATCACAATCAAACTCAATTCCACTGGTAAAAATTACAGTATCTGGTAAAAAGCAAAGGGAGGTTCCGGTTCGGTTTTCTTTGATTGGTTTTGAGGTAAGTTCCGTAACGGGAGTCCCTCGTTCAAAGCGTTGGCAATATTCTCTTTTATCCCGAAAAACCGTAACTTCTACCCATTCCGATAAAGCGTTAACCACGGAAACTCCCACACCATGTAAACCCCCCGAAACTTTATAACCGCCTCCGCCAAATTTACCTCCGGCGTGCAGAACCGTTAAAACAGTCTCTAAAGCAGACTTTCCGGTTTTAGAATGGGTATCGACGGGGATACCGCGACCATCATCGGTAACGGTGACAGAACCATCGGCGTTGAAATCGATTTCGATGTGGGTGCAATAGCCAGCCAGCGCCTCATCGATCGCATTGTCTACAACCTCGTATACTAAATGATGGAGTCCGCGCGGCCCAGTGGAACCAATGTACATTCCGGGGCGTTTGCGAACGGCTTCCAAACCTTCAAGAACTTGAATTTGTTCGGCGCTGTAATTGCTGGTCATTTGATCACGACTCCAGTATTGATAAAGTAAAAACGTCCCTTATGGCGTTCTTACAGTAAAATGGCAAAACTTTCAAAAATTGTAGCACAAATAGGTTAGAGACGATTGTAGAGCATTCTCAAAAGAAATTTGGACAGGGGATGCACTTGATACAGTCCGTTATCCGTGATAAGCCGAAGAGGAGGACAGTTGATTATTTCTACAATACCACAACCCCCTCGGTTAATTGTAATCTGCGGTGCGACGGCGACGGGGAAATCGGGGTTGGGGATACAGTTAGCGGAACGTTTGGGCTCTGTGATTTTGAGTGCGGATTCTCGTTTGGTGTATCGAGAGTTTGATATTGGCACCGCTAAACCAACGGTAGAAGAACGTCAGCGTGTTCCCCATTATTTGATTGATATTTGTGAACCGACGGATATTTTAACAGTAGCAGATTATCAGGATCAAGCGCAACAATTGATTACGAATGCTTCTGAATCTGTGCCCTTATTGTTAGTCGGCGGTACAGGATTATATATTAAAGCCATTGTGCGAGGGATGAAAATTCCGAGGGTTGCACCTCACCCAGAATTGCGATCGCAACTTCAAGGATTAGGTCAACTTCAATGTTATCAGATGTTAAAACAAATTGATCCAATAGCAGCGCAGAAAATTCATGCTAACGATCAAGTTAGAACTTTACGAGCTTTAGAAGTTTATTATATCACAGGTCAGCCTATTTCTGAACAACAAGGGGAAAATCCCCCCGATTATAGAATTTTACAAATTGGTTTACATTGTGAAACAGAAGCATTAACCCATCGGATTCAAAAACGGACAGAAAATATGATTGAAAGGGGATTTGTGCAGGAAGTAAAACAGCTATGTCAGAAATATGGAACTGAATTATCGTTATTAGAAACTTTGGGATATCAGGAAATTAAACAATATTTAACAGGGGATATTTCCTTGGAAACAGCTAAGGAATTAACCGTATTACATACCCGACAATTTGCCAAACGTCAAAGAACCTGGTTTCGTGCTGTTTCTGAAATTCAATGGTTTGATGCAGATAGTTCTAATTTATTAGATCAAGTTTGGCAATTGATTAATTTATAATATATAATATAGATCATACAATTTACAATTATACTGATAATCAGTGTATAATTGAGCTAGTTAAAATTTTGAATTCAGTAATGAACTCAATGAAAATAAAACAAACTCCAGAAATTGAACTTGACTATCAACAAAACTTGCAGGAATTCATAAAGTTACAAGATATTCCCTATAATCAAACTGATTTAGGTACAGCCTATTGGGGAGATAGCTTGCAACTGATGAAAAATATTCCTGATGAAAGTATTGATCTGATCTGTACTTCTCCTCCCTTTGCATTAATTAGAAAAAAAGAGTATGGTAATAAAGATCAACATGAATATATTAAATGGTTTAGACAGTTTGCTCAAGAGTTTTACCGGATTTTGAAACCAAAAGGATCTCTAATCATTGATTTGGGAGGAAGTTGGATTAAAGGTTATCCTGTTAGATCTCTTTATCATTTTGAACTGGTTATAGATTTATGTAAACCGAAAACAGAAGGCGGTTTAGGATTTTTCTTAGCTCAAGAATTGTATTGGTATAACCCGGCTAAACTTCCGACTCCTGCTGAGTGGGTAACAGTGAGAAGGGAACGGGTAAAGGATGCGGTGAATAATATTTGGTGGCTGTCAAAAGATCCTCATCCAAAAGCCAATAATAAAAGAGTTTTACGACCTTATAGTGAGGCGATGAAAAATTTACTAAAAAATGGTTATGATCCAAAATTACGACCATCTGGTCATGATATTTCTAAAAAGTTTAATAATGATAGAGGAGGAGCTATTCCACCGAATATTATTGATGGTCAAATTGAGAAAGAATATGGGGAAATTGGCTCTCCTATTCTGGGATTTTTTGATTGGTTATTCATCAATGATCTAGCACAGCCTGTTAATGTTATTTCGGCTTCTAATACATCCTCAAATGATTATTATCAAAGACGTTGTAAAGAAACAGGAATTAAACCTCATCCGGCTAGATTTCCTCAAGCTTTACCCGAATTTTTTATCAACTTATGTACGGAACCGGGGGATTTAGTATTAGATCCTTTTGCGGGTTCTAATATGACAGGTCGGGTTGCAGAAACCCTACAACGAAGATGGTTAGCTTTTGAAATTAATGAAACTTATCTTCAGGCTTCTAAATTTCGTTTTGAAGCTGATTCTCCTTTAGTTGTAAAACCACTTTCTCCTGAAAAATCTGTTAAACAGCGAGTGATTGATCAGATTCAGTCTATGTCCCCTATTTATCAATTGTCGGATAGTTCTCAAGATGCTATTCAGTTAACCTTACCATTCCTAGAAGAAGAATTAGAAATCATGGAAAAAAAACAACTTAAATTTACCTATGGTCATCAATTTGAACCAAAAACTTTTAATCTAGTTGAAATTATTCAACTCTGTATTGATTGTGAACAAAATCGCAGAACTTTGCAAGAACAGATCGCTAATCACTATTTTTCCAACCATTCTAAAAAAAATAGTGATCCAGATCAAGCAATTGCTAATATCTCTAAATTAGCAATGAATACTTACTTATCTTTAAGAGCTTATAAGTTAGTAGAAACAGTAGATAATAACGCTTGGAGGTATCAAGTTACAGATGTAGGTCGTGAAATTTTGAATGCTCAAGATAATCTGCAAGAAGCAGCCAAGATTTTTGCTCGTCATATCCTGAGCAATCTTACAGGAATGTCTTTATTAAAAGCAATTGAAGCTATTAATTCCAGAGCAGATAAACCCGAATTACAAATTATTGCTTATGAGTTACAAGAAATGGGATATCAGTTAGATCCTAAAGCTATTTATATTAGCACGATGCGTCAGTGGTTAGAACTAGCTGGAGTTTTTGAACGACAATATGAAATTAATTGGGATATAGTTGCTGAACTTTTAGAATTAGATCAGGATTATATTGATCAGCTTTATACATTAACGCCAGAGCAAAAATATTTTTTGTTGGCAATGATTCATCTCGATATACAGGAATTAACACCCTCTAATAAAATTGCCGATTATGTAACCAGTGTTTATAAAGTTCGACTACCCGAAAAACTTTTAGTTAAAGCGATAATTGAACCTTTGGTTAAGTTGGGGTTAATTGAAGCTCAAAAAAGTACCACTGGTCGAGGTGGAGGTAGAGTAGGTACAGCTATTAAATTGACTGAAAAGGCAAGAATTGATCTGGTGTCTTGTCTGATTAGAAGTATTGCAGATTTAACAGAATTATCACAGACAGAACTGAATAGAAGTTTTGAAGATGTTGTTAATGATCTCGATAGTAATGATAAATTTGTCAAAGGTAAAGCTCTGGAATTATTAGCAATTTGGATAATTCGCTTAACTAGCTTAAGGTTCACAAAATGGCGGAAGCGAGACTATGAAACTGGGCAAGGTGAAGTTGATGTTTTAGCAGCTTCAGATCGTTTTGTTTATCATCGTTGGCAAATTCAGTGTAAGAATACTAAAAAAGTTGATGTAGATATATTAGCTAAAGAAGTTGGGATGACTTTTGTTACAGGTGCAGATGTTGTTATGATTGTAACAACGGGTCAATTTACACGAGATGCGTTTCAATATGCTTACCGAATGATGGAGATTTCTCGGTATTATATGATTTTGCTTCAGTCTGAAGATATTGAAGCAATTAAAAAAGATAAAACCAGTATTATTTCAATTTTAGATAGAAAAGCGCGCCGAGTTTTTGCCAAGAAAGAATTAGGGATTACGGATGAACAAGTTAACGAAATAGAGGAGGAAGAATTAGCTTTAGATATTGATCCAGATGTTAATGATCTATTAACTTAAAAAGCCAAATTACCTAGATTAAGGAAGATGAGGAAATGAGTTAAATTCTATAGCAATCCTAAATGATTTGTGATAAAAACCTGTAGGGGTTTGGTCTCCAAACCCTCTTTGCGCCTGGGTTTGGAGACCAAACCCCTACGATAAAATATTACAACCTATTTAGGATTGCTATATAAATCATTAATTTCCTCACCTCCCCAACTATTAACTACCCGGAATCGTCACATCAATTGTGGTGACTTTTGATTGATTATCTAAACTCTTTAAAGGAGGATTAATCAACGCTTTATTTCCGACAACTAAGATGACTAAATTATCGAAATTGAGATATTGTTTAGCGACTCGTTGAACATCTTCGATGGTTGTTGCTTGGACTTGACGTTGATAATCAAAGATAAAATCCTTGGGATAACCATAATATTCATATTGCATTAAACGCCCCAGGGTTTGAGAGGGATCTTCAAAATTGAAAATAAAAGAATTCAAGGTAGATTCTTTCGCATAAGCTAATTCTTCCGGCTTAATTGGTTCTTTTTGTAAACGTTCAATTTCAGTTTTCACCCCTTTAATAAATGGAACTGTTGCTTCAGAACGGGTTTGTCCTCCCGCATTAAACATCCCTGGATAATCGTAACTTGCTCCCCAAGCTCCATAAACAGAATAGGCTAATCCTTGGCGCGATCGCACATTATTAAATAACCGTCCTCCAAACCCATCTAACACCCCATTCATAACCGCCAATTTGGGATAATTAGGATCATTTAATAACCCGCCTAAATGACCCATTTCCACATAACTTTCAGTTAATTGGGGTTGATCGACAAAGAAAATACCACCTAAATTGGCTTGAGAAACGGCAGGAAGGGGAGGAATAACTGCTTTTTGACTTGGTTTCCAATCTCCTAATTTTTGCTCAATTAACGCCTTCATTTTTTCCCGATCAAAATCCCCCACAATTCCCAAAATCATGGTTTCAGGATGAAAATATTGTTGATAAAAATCAACTAAACTCTCACGGTTGATATTTTCCAAAGTGGAATATTCTGTGGATCGTGCATAGGGACTATCTGCACCATAAATAAGTTTAGCTAACTCCCTAGAAGCAATTCCCTCTGGGTCATCATTCCGACGAGCAATTCCACCTTTAGCTTGAGTTTTTGCTAAATCTAATTTATCCTGGGGAAAGACAGGATTGCGAATTACATCCGTAAATAATCCAAACACAGCGTCTAAATCTTCACTTAACCCACCAAACCCTACGCGACCGGATGTTGTATAAATTCCGGCTTCAACTCCGGCGGCTTTTTGTTCTAATAATTGATTCAATTCATCGGCGGAATGTTGGCGAGTTCCCCCATTTCGCATCACCTCTGCTGTAATACTTGCTAAACCGACTTTATCCGCAGGTTCAAATCGATCTCCGGTGCGAAATAACGCAGTTCCTCCGACTAAAGGAAGTTCATGATCTTCAATTAAATAAACTGTAATTCCATTGTCTAATTGATAGCGTTCATACTGAGGAAGTTGAATGGCGGGTAAAGAAGGAAAGGTTAATTCTGTGTAATGTTTTGGTGTTAAAGCCAGGGCCGGAATATGCCACAAAATCGTTACTGTCATTGTGACAAATAGTAACCCCGCCCAAAAAATTTTAGATTGTTTCAAGTTTAACACGACGGAATTCAGCATAGTTAATCAAAAGTTAGATGAGCATGAAAAAATCAGGATAAAATCGTTAAATTCACGTTTTATTCATCGGATAATAAACGTCCCGTTGTGCGATTTTCAGGACGGAAAGTTTCTTGAGCTACTCGTTGAATATCTTGGGGTGTAATGGCATCAATTTTTTCCAATTCTTCAAATAGATTGACCCAAGATCCCGTTTTAACTTCATATTCAGCTAAAGCAAATGCCATTCCCAGATTAGAATCTAAGGATCTCAATAAACTGGCTTTAGCTTGAGTTTTGACCCGTTCTAATTCAGTTTCAGACACTAATTCCGTTGTGAAGCGTTCAATTTCTGTGCGTAACGCTGTCGCCACTTCATCAACAGTATGACCTCGTGCTGGCATGGCATAAAATAACATTAAATTGGGGTATTTGTTCCCTGGATATCCACTTGATCCTTGTGCTGTTAAAGCAATTTGTTGTTTTTCCACTAAGGATTGATATAAACGAGAAGTTCGACCATCGCTAAGAAGACTAGAAATCAGATTATAAATCACATAATCAGGATGATTTAATGCCGGACTTGGATATCCTTCAAAATACCAAGGTTGAGTTTTTAAAGTTAACGTTACCTCACGGGTTTCTGTTTGCGGAGGTTCTACAATATTCAATTGAGGAGGTTTCGGTCTGGCGAGATAACGACCAAAATAAATTTCGGCTAAACGTTTAACTTCATCGGGGTTAACATCCCCCACAATGGTAACAGTTAAATTATTAGGAACATAGTAGGTTTCAAAGAAATTTTGAACATTTTCACGAGTCAAATTTTCTAAGTCTTCTACATATCCAATCACGGGACGACGGTAGGGATGAACCTTGAAAGCAGTTGCTGGAATGAATTCCTCAATCATTTGACCAACGGGAGAATTTTCTGTCCGCGAGCGACGTTCTTCTAAAATCACTTGTTTTTCCTTATAAAATTCTCGAAATACTGGTTCTAAAAATCGTTCTGATTCTAAGGACATCCACAGTTCTAATTTGTTAGCGGGAAGACTATAAAAATAAAACGTCGCATCGGTGGAAGTTGCTGCATTCATTCCGACTCCCCCAGCTTGTGCTACGATTCTTCCAAACTCATTTTGTTTAACATATTGATCGGCTTCGGAACTTAATCTTTCTAAATCAATAATTAATTGTTTTAGTTTTTCGTTGTTTCCTTCGGCTTTTGCCTGTTTAATTTGGGCAAAAATTTGATCTTGCTTTTCTAAAATTGGTTTTTCGGCTTGATAATCTGTTGTTCCAATGTGTTGAGTTCCCTTAAAAGCTAAATGTTCTAAATAATGGGCAACTCCCGTTTGTGCATTGGGTTCATCGACTCCCCCAACATCAGCATAAATTAAAAAAGAAACAACAGGTGCTCGATGTCTTTCCAACACAATAAATTTCATGCCATTATCGAGGGTAAATTCGGTAATTTCTCGCTCAACTCGTTTTAAATACGGTTGAATGGAAGCGTTTGAAGGAGAGATTTCATCAGCCCAAACCGCTTGAAATCCAGTAACCCAGAATAAACACAAACTTAAGACCACAACGGACAAACGCCGTCCCAGAAAGGACAGTTTGTTTGTGCTTCGTTTCCGTCTGAAAAAACAACCCAAAGACATAAATTTTTATTAGTGTAATTTCACGAAAATGGTAGAAGCAATTGCTCCCTAATTTATCTTTAAGTATTATAATATTATCATTGTCACTTCGCCATCAAGTCAAACTATGAAGACTTATATCGTTTGCGGTTGGTCTTCCCTGACGGGTGATAGGCTAAACTAAGAGCAGCATGGGATGAGAAGGTTATGCCGCATCTGAATCATTCAACATCATCACAATTAGAAACGCAGATTTTACAGGCCGCACGACATTTATTTGCCCATAAAGGCTATGATGACACAACGACCCGTGATTTAGCAACGGCTGCCGGGGTTGCCGAAGGAACATTGTTTCGACATTTTTCTAATAAAAAAGCGATTTTGATTGCCATTGTTACCGAGGGATGGGTCGAAATTTTAACGGATTTATTAACAGAATTGAGTGCAATGAGTAACTATAAAGCTGTGGCACAACTGTTGTATCGACGGATGATCAATCTGCATAAAAATGCTGATATGATGCGAATTTGTTTTTTAGAAGCTCAATTTCATCCTGAATTACGCGATCGCATTCAATCAGAAATTATTAGTAAAATGACAGATGTAACCGAGGCTTTTTTTGAAACCGCCATCCAAAAAGGGGTTTATCGTCCGATGAATCCTAAAATTATTGCTCAATTATTTCTAGGAATGTTTGCTGTTGCTGGATTTAGTTATAATACCCTCCTCGAACCCAATGCTTCCCCCCAAGCGATGCAAGAAATGGCTGAAGGATTAGCTGATATTTTTCTGAATGGCGTGTTAGCAAAAGAATAAAAAAACGCTATAAGAATTTTGCTTGTTGTACCCATTGTTGTACTTGCTCAATGGGAGGACATAAATCTCGTCGCTGTAAATTAGCCACATAAAACCGTAAGATTTGTTGATGTAAATGCTGGACGGGTAACTCTGCTAAATAGCTAACTGAACTGACACCAGCATGAAGCAACACGCCACAATATTGACAACCGACACTGGGAATTCTTGCTAAGTCCGCCAGAGCCACCCACTTACTCACATCTCGAATATTAATCTGTAGCAAATTCGTCAACAGTATTTTATCAGCTTGGCTTTTACCTTTTTTTAAGAGTTGACAGGTGGTTTTGATGCCATAATCGTTTAATAGGGTCTGATTGTCGGAATTCAGACCCGGAAGTTGAGAAATTGGCCAATCAAGAGCTTGAATAGATTTATGAGCCTTGGGTTTAAAAGATGTCATAGTTTGAATTTTGTTAGGTTCAAATTGAGGGAATAGGGCATAGGAAGAATCTATTGACACTCTCAGGTCTGAAGACACTGAGTTTTCAATCTCCCAGATATGTCTTATTATAAAAGATAATACGGATCTTAGATTTTAGATTAAAATCAACTTAAACCTATTATAACCTTGATTTGATTATGTTATTCAGTTCTTCCCCATTGCTGATCGATATCCTCCGCCAACGTCGCAAAAAACTCAGCTATTTAATCGATTTTCCGGCAATTCTTTGGTCAGGTCGTGCCAGTTCTCGCAATTTTCCCGCGAATATTTATCCCTTTCGTGCTAGCAGTCATTTTCTATATTTTGCGGGTTTTCCTTTAGAAAATGCAGCGATTCGTTTGTATGAAGGTCGCTTAGAATTATTTATGGATAATGCACCCAAAGATAGTGCTCTTTGGCAGGTCGAAATGCCTCAACGAAATCAAATTGCAGAACTCATGGGTGCGGATTTTTCCTATCCCTTAGCAGAATTATATAATCATCTTGAAGATGCTGCAACAATTGTTGTGCAAAATCCAATTACAGCCAACGAACAACGTCAACTCTTAAACTGTCCCCTCGTATCCGCAAAAGAACCAGAAGGGATTGATTTAGAATTAACACAAGCTATCATTACTTTACGTTTAACCCATGATCAAGCCGCAATTAATGAGTTACGTCAAGCCGCAGAAATTAGTGTAGAAGCCCATAAAATGGGGATGAAAGCAACAAAAACAGCCCAATTAGAAGCGCAGGTTCGAGCAGCAATGGAAGGGGTGATTATTAGTCATAATATGACCTGTTCCTATAATAGTATTGTCACGGTACATGGAGAAGTTTTACATAATCAACAGTATCATCATCCTTTACAACCTGGGGATTTACTCTTAGCAGATGTTGGGGCAGAAACTCCGATGGGATGGGCAGCAGATATCACTCGAACTTGGCCTGTTTCGGGAACATTTTCTCCAAGCCAACGAGATATTTATCAACTGGTTTTAAAAGCCCATGATACCTGTATTCATTCTATCAAACCGGGCATAGAATATCAATACATTCATCGAATTGCAGCAACAGTTATCGCTGAAGGATTAGTAGAATTAGGAATATTAAATGGAACCCCAGAAGATTTAGTAGAACAGGATGCTCACGCCTTATTTTTTCCGCATGGAATTGGGCATTTATTAGGATTAGATGTTCATGACATGGAAGATTTAGGGGATTTAGCCGGATATGAACCGGGACGAGTCAGAAGTCAACGGTTTGGCTGGTGTTTTCTGCGGTTAAATCGTCCATTAAGACCGGGAATGTTGGTAACAATAGAACCTGGATTTTATCAAGTTCCTGCTATTTTAAATAATCCTAAAAATCGTAAAAAATACAAAACGATTGTCAATTGGGAACGTTTAGAACAGTTTGCCGATGTTCGAGGAATTAGAATCGAAGATGATGTTTTAGTAACGGAAACAGAAACGGAAATTTTAACTAAAAATTTACCGACATCCATTGCAGAGATAGAAGCATTAGTTCAAAATTAATCCTCTCGTTTTAGGTTGTAAAATCATGCCGACAAAACTTTTAAATCAACGAGTTAAACGGTTTGTTTTCTTCTTCCTGGGAACTCTGATTTTTATAGGATTAACCGTAGCGGGTTATGCCTTTACAACACTATTCTTTTCCAATAGTTCTACAACAGAATCCCCGCTCAGTTTGGCTTCCTGTGGAAGTTCTAGGGTCGGGGAAACCGATAATGCAATTATTAGTTTTTATAGGAATAGTGGGCGAGAAAACCTCGCCCCTACCTGGACAAATCAAATTAAATGGAATTGTGTTTATAATATCAAAGACTTCTCCGGTTCAAATTTAGTAGAACAGTTTAATGCCGCTAGAGATGAAGCTGCAAAAAATGGCGGAGGGGTGGTTTATTTTCCTTCTGGAACCTATATTTTTAATGATAGCATAAAACTGAAATCAGGTGTTGTGATTCGGGGTGAGACTCCATCGGTTAAATTAGCGAAATCTAACAATTATAATCCCCCATCAAAATTAGTTTTTCCTCAATATAAACCCTTACTATCAGGAAACGGAACCCCGAATGAAACCGCCTTTAAAACTATTCAAACAACCACACCGGATCAAGATAGTAATATTGGAATTGTTAACTTAGATATTAATCGGGCTGCAATTAATATTGTCGGAGATTTAGATAATAGTAAAAATAGTAATATTATCATATTTGGAATTCGGAGTAATAACGTCGCCAAACCCGATCCGAAAGTACCTAACCCCGAATTTCAAAACCCTTGGCAACGCTATAGTTATCGCTTTGCTGCTAATATTGAACTAACAGCTTATGAAAATGTTTTTATTGCAAATAATCGAATTAATGATAATATTACTGATAATTATGAACAACCAGGATATAAGTTACAGTCCAGAGATAAAAAGACAATTTTAACCTATGAAGATGGGAGTAGAGTTACTTTTAACTATGGCAACCATTATGGAATTGTTGTTAATAGAGGTGGGAAAAAAGACGGTTTTAAATTAGCAGGAACTCCCGCAAATGAACCCGGACTTTTTAGAAAAGGAATTGTAATTAGAGATAATTGGGTTTACCATACCATGCGAGTTGCTATTCATGCGGCTGGAGATGGGTTAATCATTCAAAATAATGATATTAAAGATGAACCTAATAAACAATGGTGGACAGACCCCACAGGAACACGAGAAGCGACGGGTGCTGTTACCTTAGAAAATAGAGGAATTGACTGGTCAGGATGGAATGTTTTAATTGAGGGGAATAATTATCAAGTTTATCGACATCAAATTGGAAATACAAACTATTTAAGTGTGGATGGAGAAGGGATTTTAATTCAAGAATGTTGTGGCGGAACAATGGTTAAAAATGTTAAAATTAAGAATAATCTAGGAAATGCTTATATTGGACTGTATAAAGTTCAAGAAATCAATAATGCTACGATTGAGAATAATCAAATTATCAATTCTGATATTTTTGTGATGGCAGATACTAATAATCAACCCTATGGCATGAATCAGGTTAAAATTATTAATAACCAAGTTTCAGGGAATATTATTGCAAAAGCTAGTTTAGGCGGTCAGGGTAATGAAATCTCAGGAAACCAAGGAAACCAAAGCGGAAAACTAGAGTATTGTTGTTCAATTAAAGTTAATAATAATTCCGGGTTCAACACATCAAAAATAGAGGCTTCCCCTCAATCATAGCATTCCCAAACAGGAGTCTGGGAATGACGGAAATATCTCTATTGACAAAAACAATTAATAAATGTATAATTTAATTTAAAAATACGCCCTATTATTATCATATACTTATGCAAATAAATCTTGATATTCCTGAAGATTTAGAAAACACATTAACCCAAAAATGGGGAAATTTATCTCAAAAAGTTTTAGAAAGTTTAGTGATAGAAGCCTATCAAGCTGAACTAATTCCCAAAGCCAAAATTCAAGAAATTCTTAATTTATCTTCCCGATGGCAAGTTGAAGCACTTTTAAAGCGTTATCGTGTTTATTTAGACTATAGTGAAGCGGATTTAGAACAAGATCTTCAAGCCATTAACAACGCTTTAAAACAATGATTGTTGTTTCTGATACTTCCCCTTTGTGTTATTTAGTCCTGATTGAGAAGATTTCTATCCTACCGCAGCTATTTGGCGAAGTGATTATCCCTCAAGCTGTGTATGATGAATTAAGAACAAAAGATGCTCCTATTGCTGTTCAGAATTGGGCTAACTATCCCCCCTCTTGGTTAAAAATTAACTCAACTTCTTTTGAGCAAACCGATGAAATATTAAACTCATTAGATTCAGGAGAAAGACAGGCGATACAACTTGCTGAATACCTGGGTGCAGAATTAGTAATGATTGATGAAAAATTAGCAAGAAATGTTGCTAGAGAACGAGGTTTAAATGTGACTGGATTATTGGGTATTTTAGAAAAAGCAGCCCAAGTTAATTTGCTGAATTTTTCAACAGCAATTGAGCAGTTACAACAAACAAATTTTCGAGTGTCTCCTCTTTTAGTTAAGTCATTGTTGGAAAAGTGGCAAACCCTTCAATAAGTCTTAAGTTGATGCTTCTAGGGTGAAATCGACCCATTTTTAAACTTGAATTAAATAAAATTGAAGAATTATTAAATAAATTCTGAGATCCTTTAAATTATCCTATAATATAGTATGGGATAATTCCGTAAGATTGATTTCCCCAATTTTGATTAACTGGTTGTGAGTGCAAGGAATATCTATGTCTAAACTTTTAATTAATCAATATTATAATACCGTTGATCAAATTATTCAATATGGGGGAAGTCGCAAAGAAACTTCTATCCGGGTGGCGTTTCAAAATCTGTTAAATGACTATTGTAGAAGCAAAGATTTTATCTTAATTCCTGAGCTAGAATACAAAACCAAAAAGGGAAAAACGGTTATTCCTGATGGGACTGTTAAAGACGCATTACGATTAGATTATGGTTATTGGGAAAGTAAGGATCAATATGATAATTTAGACTTAGAAATTGAGAAGAAACTGGCGAAAGGTTATCCCGATGATAATATTTTATTTGAAGATTCCCAAACGGCGGTTTTAATTCAAGGAGGAGGGGAAATTCGGCGGGTATCCATGCGAGATGCGGAAGCATTGGATACCGCTATTAACGCTTTTATTAACTATTTACGTCCAGAAGTTCGGGATTTTCGAGATGCTATTAGCCATTTTCAAGAAGATTTACCGACAATTTTAAAAACGTTGCGATCGCTCATTGATCAACAGTCTACTACTAATAAACCTTTTCAACAAGCGCGGGATAAATTTTTGCAGGATTGTCGAGATTCTATTAACCCAAAAATTAGTTTAGAAGATATCCGAGAAATGATGATTCAGCATATCTTAACGGAGGATATCTTTATTAATATTTTCAATGAGTCCCAATTTCACCGAGAAAATAATATTGCTTGTAAATTACAAGCGGTCATTGAAACCTTTTTCACCGGGGCGACAAAACGCAATACTTTAAGCACTATTGAGCGTTATTATGCGGTTATTCGACGCATCGCAGCTAATATTTATAATCATCACGAAAAGCAAAAATTCCTCAAAGCGGTTTATGAGAATTTCTATAAAGCGTATAACCCAAAAGCGGCGGATAAGTTAGGAATTGTTTATACTCCTAATGAAATTGTCCGGTTTATGATTGAGAGTACAGATTATTTACTCCATAAATATTTTGGTAAAATTTTGGCGGATAAGGATGTAGAAATTTTAGATCCCGCTACGGGGACGGGAACATTTATTACTGAATTAATTGAATATTTACCCAAAGCTCAATTACCCTATAAATACGAGCATGAAATCTATTGTAATGAAGTGGCGATTTTACCCTATTATATCGCTAACTTAAATATTGAGTTTACCTATCAGCAAAAAATGGGGAATTGTGCTGAGTTTCATAATATTTGTTTTATGGATACGTTAGATCATGCGGTTTTTGCGGATAAACAGTTAGATTTGTTCTCGATGACGGTGGAAAATACCGCTAGAATTAAACGACAAAATGATCGCAAGATTTCGGTCATTATTGGAAATCCTCCTTATAATGCTAAACAGGAAAATTTTAATCAAAATAATGCCAATGATTATTATCAAGCTGTTGATAAACGAATTAAAGATACCTATATTAAATATGGGAAAGCTCAAAATCAAATTGTTATTTATGATATGTATACCCGTTTTATTCGTTGGGCATCAGATCGATTAAGTCACAATGGTATTATTGCTTTTGTTTCCAATAATTCTTTTATTGATGCTTTAGCTTATGACGGGTTTAGGAAAGTTATTGCAGAAGAATTTAATGAGATTTGGATTATTGATACAAAAGGAAATGCTCGTAACAGTGGCGAAAGAAGACGACAGGAAGGGGGTAATGTTTTTAGCGATCAAATTAGAGTTGGTGTTGCTGTTTATTTCTTAATTCGCAATGAAAATTTACAAGGATTCAAGGTTTTTTATCATGCTTTTGATGATTATGCTAAAGCAGAGGAGAAAAAAGATTTTTTAGCTAAAAATAAATTGCAAAATATTGATTTTATTCACTATAACCCCGATAAAAACAATAACTGGATTAATCAAACTGATAATAACTTTGATAGTTTATTACCGTTAATTGATAAAGAAGTTAAAAGCGGTAAAGCAGAAACCGCAGTTTTTAAACTGTTTTCTTCTGGGTTAAAAACTCAACGAGATGAATGGGTTTATGATTTATCATTAGAAAATTTAACCCAAAAAATGAAATATTTGATTAGTGTTTATCAAGAAACCTTAAAAGATAATGATTACAAAGATAAGTTTAGTATTAAATGGGATGCTGATTTAAGCCAATATTTAAAAAGAAAAATCTCTAAATCTTTTTCTGAACAGCAAATAGTCAAGAGTTTATATAGACCTTACTTAAAACAATATTTATATTTTGATAAAAACTTTAATGGGAGAACCTATCAATGGTTTAATATCTATAATAACAAACATTTAGACAATAAATATATTACATTTAAAAGTTTTGGAAGTAATCGCTCTTTTAACTGTTTAGCAACGAATTGTATTGCTGAACTTCATGTTACAGGTGCTAATCAATGTTTACCCCTATACTCTTATGATCAAGAAGAAAACCGTATTGATAATATTACCGACTGGGGGTTAACACAATTTCAAAGCCATTACAACGATAAAGATATTAAAAAAATTGATATCTTTCATTATACCTACGCTGTTTTACATAATCCCATCTATCGACAAAAATACGAACAAAACCTAAAACGGGATTTTCCCCGTATTCCCTTTTATGATAACTTTCAACAGTGGGTAACATGGGGAAAACAACTCATGGAACTTCATATTAACTATGAAACTATTAACCCCTATCCCTTAACCCGTGTTGAGAGTTCCAAAACCGAAATCACTAACCCCAAACCCAAATTAAAAGCCGATAAAATCAAAGGTGAAATTATCCTTGATACCGTCACCAGCTTAACAGATATTCCTAAAATAGCCTGGGAATATCGCTTAGGAAATCGTTCGGCGTTAGAATGGATATTAGATCAATATAAAGAGAAAAAACCCAAAGATGAAACCATTGCAAAACAATTTAATAATTATCGATTTGCGGACTATAAAGAACAGGTAATTAACTTATTAATGCGGGTTTGTACTGTTAGTGTAGAAACGGTTAAGATTATTCAAGCAATGGAAATATCTCAGATCCCCCCTAACCCCCCTTAAAAAAGGGGGAACCGGACTCTCAAAGTCCCCCTTTTTAAGGGGGATTTAGGGGGATCAAATCTAGGATGTAATCGGTTTTTACCTAAAACTTTTTTAAGAACGGAGAGGGGGGGATTCGAACCCCCGGAACCTTTCGGTTCACCTGATTTCAAGTCAGGCGCATTCGACCACTCTGCCACCTCTCCAACTGCTCACCGTTGAGCTAAATAATTATAGCATGGATGTCGATTGTGCCAAGCGCTGAGTTGAGCAATACAACAATTCCGTCTCAACCTCCTGAAAATCCTCACCCACCCAAACTAACGAGACTTCCGATACTTGATTTTGGTCTAACATCACCATCGAAAAATTCCGTTGCTTCCCTTGGGGGGTTTCTCGAATCCGACTCACACAAGCGGAATTCAGATAAACCGTCCCTTCCGGGCTGGTAATTAACCGTTGACGGGGACGGGTTTTAGTATGGCGAAGGGTGTGGTGCATATGACCAAAAGCAACTAGGGGAATAGTTTTACCCAAAGTCCGACTGTAGGCGATCGCCTCCGCCAAATCAGGATCACCATAATCTCCCCCGATCTGGTTCCAATCCTTGCCACAGGGAGCCTCAGCAGCCTCTCCTAGCCCCGTTGGGCCGTTGTGACCTAAAAACAGAATCCGGTCAAAAGTAGCGGTTTGAACCGCCTTCATCATGCGCTGGCTGGATGCTGCAAAACCATTAACCCCAAATCGTTCCTCGTAAAAAGCGTTATATTTCCATTCTGGGCCACCCCAACTAAAGGGACGACCGCCAATAACGGTTAATTGCAGGTGGGGAAAATCCCGTTTTCCGTAACCAACATGATCCGCCCCGATAATATCCAGTTGTTCTTGTACCCAATCTTCCGTTTTGCGATTATAGGGGCATTTTTTGCGGCCCCATTCCGTTGCGGTGTACCAGGCGTCATGGTTGCCAAAAATGACCGCTTTGGGAATATCCACCGAGGCGATCTTTCTTACGACCTCTACCGCCTCATTGCCAAAATCCCCCACAAATAGAACTAAATCAACCCCTAAAGACTTCAACGCTAGGGTGTCATCGTTTTCCCATTGATCATGAACATCTCCAACAACGGCAATTTTAATCGGTTTAATATTCACAACGGTCATGATTTCAAAGGTTTCTCATCTAGGATAAGCAATTCTTAGGGAACAGTGAAGCCCCATTTTTGGTGAATTCAACTATAATTAGGAGCTACAATTCAAGATCAATCACGCTTCCTAGAAGGTTCTCACTGTGTTTACATCAACACTTCCCAGACAAAACGGTTCTCAAGTTACGGATTTACCCGAAGATTTGTTTGCAGCGATTCAATCCCTCAAGCAAGAGTTGAATGCGGTTATTTTAGCGCACTATTATCAAGATCCCGATATTCAAGATATTGCTGACTATATTGGAGATTCTTTGGGGTTATCTCGCCAAGCATCCCAGACGAATGCCGATGTGATTGTGTTTGCGGGAGTTCACTTTATGGCAGAAACAGCCAAAATTTTGAATCCTGATAAATTAGTATTGTTACCCGACTTAAATGCTGGGTGTTCTTTAGCAGAAAGTTGTCCCCCCGATGCTTTTGCTCAATTTAAAGCCGAACATCAGGATCATCTGGTGGTGTCCTATATTAACTGTACGGCTGAAATTAAAGCCATGAGTGATATTATTTGTACCAGTTCTAATGCGGTGGATATTGTCCGACAAATTCCTGAAGATCAACCGATTATTTTTGCCCCCGATCGCAATTTAGGACGATATGTAATGGCAGAAACGGGGCGAGACCTGTTACTATGGCAGGGGGCTTGTCTGGTACATGAAAACTTCTCTGAGAAAAAGTTAGTCCAACTGAAAATTGAACATCCCGAAGCAGAAATTATTGCTCATCCAGAATGTGAACCTGCGGTTTTGCGTCATGCCGATTATATTGGTTCAACAACGGCCCTATTAAGGTATGCTAAGAATAGCCCTAAGTCTAGTTTCATTGTGGCGACTGAACCGGGAATTATTCATCAAATGGAAAAGGAAACCCAAGGTAAATCTTTTATTCCGGCGCCTCCGATGAGTAGCTGTGCCTGTAATGAGTGTCCTCACATGAGGTTAAATACGTTGGAAAAATTGTATTTATCTATGAAAAATCGCACGCCGGAAATTACAATTTCTGAAGAAGTCAGAATCGCGGCTTTGCGTCCGATTCAACGAATGTTAGAAATGAGTAAATAACGGATAAACCTCTTATGTCGCTAGGGGCAGGGTCTCCCCGCCCTGAATTGATCAAATTTAAAATAACCATAATTCAAGATTAAAGCAAAGCCAGGAAACCTTATCCCTCTAATCCTTAACAATCAATAAACGGATACCAATACCCTATGAAAAAACATTTAATTATTTTTACTCGCTATCCTGAACCCGGAAAAACCAAAACCCGATTAATTCCGGTTTTGGGAGAAATCGGGGCGGCTAATCTTCATCGTCAAATGACCGAAAAAACCCTAAAGATTGCTAGACAATTACAGACCTTAGAAGCTGTATCTATTGAGGTTAGATTTACGGGCGGAAATTTAGATGTCATGCAGAATTGGTTAGGGTCTGATTTAATTTATGATGCTCAATGTTTTGGGGATTTAGGTGAACGCATGAGCAAAGCCTTTGAAACTGCATTTCATGAAGGAAAAACGGATATTATTACTATTGGGACAGATTGTCCTAGTCTAACAGTGGATATTTTAGCCCAGGGGTTTGAATCTCTCAAACATCACGATATTGTTCTGGGCCCTGCTCAAGATGGGGGATATTATTTAATTGGGTTAAAGGATTATTTTCCCGAATTATTCCAAGGAATTTCTTGGGGAACCGCAGAAGTCTTTCAAAAAACCATCAACCGTTCTAAAACACTCAACTTGTCTGTGGGGGAATTACCCCTATTATCAGATGTTGATCGCCCTGAAGATTTCGTTTTTAATAAATTTAGTAATAATCGGGAAACAGACCGTCAACAGTCAACCGTCCGCAGTCAACGCCCCACACCCGATCTGATTTGATTAATGGGAATTTGGATCTTGACACTCTCAGGTCTGAAGACGCTGAGATTCTTGGTTCAACGAAACCACTTAATTAAAGTACCTTGCAGTGCTTTAACCAGAGGTGGGATTCTCCCCAAGCGTAAATTCGGGTATGCCCTACCCTATTCGCATGACTGCGAGTTCTTTTTTAACTTGAAACAAATTTGTTTCAAAAAACTGGTTGTCTAGTACCCACGAATCTTTTACCCACTGCTGGGGGAAACTAGAACTGTGCAG
>CAITND010000067.1 GCA_903893625.1 uncultured Oscillatoriales cyanobacterium | reverse complement strand
CGGTTGACTTTGACCCCTTCAATATCAAGGGGGATTGTGACATACTCAGTCATGGCACACCTCGCCCAAAAATCGCGTTACCAAGCTTGGCAACTATCTGTTTAGATTGGGCTTATTTTTTACCATTCAAGTTCCCAAAGAGCCGTTAGGCATTCAATCAATGGAGTCCGCCCCATTGATTCTGTAACAAATATTCAATTTGGAGAATTTATGCGTTTCCCTATATTCCGAACCATTAGCGGCAGTCTGCTATCCATTCTTGTAATGTTTTCTAGTGCTATAGCTGCCGATAGAGAGGCAGAATTCGCAATCCGATGGAATCCTTCGACTGGAGGACCTAAAACAGCCAATGAGGTAATTAATCTACTCGCCCTACCACCTGCCGAAATGGATGAGTATGATGTATCGTATTATTCTATAGCCGCTCCTTCTGACGTTCCTAAAGGGTACTCGGTGATTGCTAGACAACGAATCAAGGAGAAAAAGACGCAACTAATGATTAAGTATCGTGGCGAATCACCCTTGCCTGACACATATAATCCTAATACATGGCAATGCGCACTTGGAACAAATGCAGAAACTAAATATGAAGTTGATATTTCCCTTCTATTGAAAAATGAAACTAAGAAAACTTATTCGCTGAGTTGCTCACTTAAAGCTAAGGAAATAATTGCGTTTCCAAGTAATTTAAATGCTACGCAGCATGGATGTAAAAGCAAAATGGTGCGATACGAATCAAACGGTATAAAAATTGAAGAGTGGACATTTTATCCTAATGAAGAAAAAATCATTGAAGTGTCGAAATCGGGCAAAGACAATAAACTTGACTTTGATGAATTTGTAACTGGAGTTGGCTCTAAGCTAATTTCATCAGGTATCCAACCTCTCGAAAGCAGCAAATCTGCGACAGGTGCCAACTGTACAAAATAGCAGAATAGGTAAGCTAAGCCCTATTAGCAAGCCAACCAACACTTCACGATATGTTTAGCCCTCCACTAGGCAGGCTGGCGTTTAATTTAAAAACGGAAAAAGGAAATACTAATGACTAGGCATTTTAAAGAGTGTAAACAAAAAGTTAAGAATCGTGGTGTCCCACCAGATTCTTTTCTGAATGAACTTATTGATTGGGCAATTAATGCGCCTGATGAGATATTTGAGAAAAATCAAATTCATGATATTTATTCAAATGTTTTAACAGAATTAGGACCCTGGAAAAATTTACATCATCGAAAGGCAGTTATGCTCGAGGTTCTTCGCGTATTGGGCGGATTTGAAAGTTCATGGGATTGGAATGCGGACGTTGATACTACTAATCCCAGTTCAAATACGCCATGTACCAAAGAAGCAGGCATCTTTCAGTGTTCGGGTAATTCAATTTCTTTTGATTCAAGCTTAAAAGATTTATTGCTAAAGGTATCGGGTAAAACAGATTGCGATACTTTTAGGGAAATAACTAAATCCAATCACGAATTTGCAATTGAATATTGCGCTAGACTGCTTCGTTTTACAGTTAATCACCATGGACCAATAAAACGAAAAGAAATTAACGAATGGTTATCTCAAGCTGCGGTAACAGAATTTGAAAATCTTTTATCCGCTTAGATTATGAAGATGCAACGTAAACACAACTTAAAATTAGGAGTACACATATTATGAAAATAGCAATTGATCCAGGTCACGGAATGAGCAACCGTAGAAGAAATGTCTATGATTCAGGTGCAACGCATACAGAAGGCACAACCAAGTATGAAGAGGCTGCTATTGCTTTAAAATACGGGTTAACCCTAAAAGACGTTTTTCGTGCTCGTGGTCACTCCGTATTCATGACGCGAGATGATGCTGATGACCATGCGCCAGTTGGTGAGCGGGCTGGAAATGCAAAAAGAGCTAATGCTGATGTATTTGTTTCTTTACACCTTAACGATTTTGATGATGATTCGGCAAATGGTTTAGAAGTTCTTTATAGAGGAAATGATGATAAACCTCTTGCTCAAAAATTACAGGTTGCCCTACTTGCTGTTACAGGTTTTAAAGATAGAGACATTGATAAACGTGATGATTTAGCTGTACTTAAGTTCGATGGAATTGCTGTTTTAATTGAATTGGGATTCATTGCTCATGATTCTGATCGTGATGTGTTGCTTAATCCTCAGAAAAGACAAGAAATTTGCGAAACGATTGCTGACGTGATTCTCAGTTGAAACATTTAGCCTAACCCAACGTTCCAGCGG
>CAITND010000066.1 GCA_903893625.1 uncultured Oscillatoriales cyanobacterium | reverse complement strand
GCCCACACTTACTCGTAGAGAAGTGTGGGTAGTTCACAGTTAATCTGCTATACTTTAATTTCAAAATTCCCTATTACAGATTTTATCTGGGTAGGGAATTTTTGGATATGTTAGGTTAACGAACAGGAACAAAATCATAACCAAATTCTGCACGATTTTCTGGTTCAATTGTAACTAATTGTAAGGCTTGATTGCGATCGCCTGATGGTAAAAATCTAATTACACCCGTTGCACCTTGGGGAGTAAAATCAGGGGCGGAAAGTGCTTGTTGAACCCCGGTTCGGGTAGGGTTTTTAGCAATAGCAGCAACCAAGGCTTTTGTAGCATCATAGGCGGTAGCGGTACGCCAGTTAACACTCGCTCCCCAGAGTTGATTAGCGGCTTGAGCAAAAGCAGAATTAGGATTCGCTAAAATATGCCAAGGAATGGCAATTACCATCCCGGCTGCATCGCTTCCAACCTTCAATGTTTCCGGTCGATATAAACTATCTCCTCCCAATAAAGGTAACTGTCTACGATTGATTCTCACTACTTGTAACGCCTGTTCAATAGTAGATGAATCGGGAGTTAATACAATCGCTTCTGCTCCCTGTTGGCGAGCTTGTTCTAAGGCTTGAAGTGGGTTAAAATTGGGTTTTGCAATATCAAAAACGCTGACGACTTCGCCTCCATCTCCACTTAATGCCGTTGTAAATTCTGTTTGTAAAGAGGTGCTATATTGATTCGCACTATTAAAAAAAACAACGGCTTTTTTTAAGTTTAACGTATTCAGAAGATATCGAGATAAGCTACTTCCAGCAAAGCGATCGCTAGGAACAGTTCTAAAAATATAGTCTCCCGCATTAGAAATATTTGTTGATGTACTCGTAGGAGAAATTAAGACTAATTTTCCCGCTTCATAAATCGGTGCCGCCGCTTCAGTGGTGTTACTGCCAAAATGACCAATTACACCCAAAACTTCAGAATTATTCACTAAAGTTTTAGCAATTTCTTGAGCTAGTTCAGGACTATTATCATCATTAACGATAATCACATTTAATAATTTTCCGCCTAACCCTCCTGCTTGATTGACTTCCGTTTGAGCTTGAGCAACGCCTCTTAAAATTTCTTGGGCGGTGTTAACTGAAATTCCAATCGGAATCGATACCGCAATGGTATAATAGGGTTGATTATTTTGCAAAATTTGAGCATTATTTTTATAGATTAAGGCTTCAGGATCATTCTTATTTTGTTGTAAAGCCGCATTAAACTGTTGAACCGCATCCTGATATTGACCCGAAGCTAAAGCAGCGACTCCCGCTTGTTTTAGGGCTAAATTTCCTGACGGAATTAACACTTTTTCCCCTTGACTAATACGAGTTTCAATCGACCCTACAGCAATATTGGGTGAGGACGTTGAGGGTAAATTTCCAGAGGTGGATGTGGGGTTATTGGCATTTAATAGGGGTTGAGGAGAAGATTTGAAAAAGAAAAAATAACCTGCTCCTAATAATCCGCCTGTGATTAAAATTGCTAATATTAAAATTAGAGATTCATTTTTTTGAGACATCTGATTTTAAAAGGGGTAAATTTTATCAAGGGATGCTTAAAGTCTATTTTAACATTTTTGGGAATAGTCAACCTCCAGGTTAACCCCTAAAGGGAATTAACGGATTTTAATAAATCCCAGTTTTTCTATTAAATCTTGACCTTGAGATGTTAATAGCAGTTGACTATAGGCTTCTCCCGCTTGTTGTTCAGTTTGACTATTTTGTTTGATTATAATAAATAAACGTCTTGTTAGTGGATATTCTCCATTTTTAAACACGATAGGATTAATTTGATTCCGTTGTTGGGGACAAGCTTCAGGAGGAATTAAGGGGTTTTGATAGGGTTGAATTAAAGCATCGGATGTCAGACCAATAGCGATGGGTTTAATTGTACATTGTTCAACAACTTCTGGCGCAGAGGCATAATAGATTCCTCCTGGATTATTGGAAATCGCTCTTAAGGCTTCTGTGGTCGTTGAAATAAATTTTACGGTTTTTCCTAACCCTTGTCCTCCTAATACATTCATAACAAAAAATTCAGTTGTTCCTCCTGCTTCTGGAGGACGGGAATAGGCAACAATTGGAATATTTTCACCTCCGAGTTGATGCCAATTATCAACTTTACCTGTATAAATTTGTTTTAATTGATTGATCGTCAATCCTTGAATATTTAAGTTAGGATTAACTGCAACCACAATGCCATCAAGTGCAATGGGAATTTCTCTTAAATTTAATCCTCGTTGTCTGGCTTGTTGATATTCTGATTCTTGCAAAGGACGGGAAGATTCTGCAAAAGTGAGTTGATTTTCGATTAACATTTTAATCCCAATTCCTGAACCGGGAGGTTGACTAGGATTTTGAAAATATCGGAATTGAAATTGAGGGAAAACCGTTTGAATTTCGGGATTAATCCCTTTACGAATCGGGGCAAATGTGGTACTTCCACCATAAGTAAAAAGTCCGTTAGGAACATTAGGAACTTCAGCAAAGGTTTTAAATTCTGTTGTTGAGGATTGAGAAATAGAAGGAGGTTGAATAGAGGATGAGTTAGGAGTAACGGAAGCAGAAGGAGAGGGATTAGAATTTAAGATATCTGGGAAATTTATATGGCGAGTAAACCACCAAATTCCGCCGCCAATAAATCCTCCGGTAATCAGTAAAGCTAGGATTAAAGTTGTAGTGTCATTTTTTTGAGTCATAAATCAAAGGGGTTTCCAGTATTAGGGAAAATTTTACCACTTTTGTAGGATTATAGGGGCGGGTATTGATATAATATTAATAATCATATCAAATCAAGGAGTAGGTCAATCAAAAGAATTAATCAAGGCACAAAAATTATCTAGGATAATTTAAGGAATAATTGCTTATGCTGTCCTCAATAGAGTCTCAATCTAAGCTATCTTTAGAAGAGTTTTTGCAATTAGCAGAAACGAAGCCAGCTAGTGAATATATTAATACCCATATCTATCAAAAACCTATGCCGCAAGGAGAACATAGTATTTTGCAAACTCGCTTAGTGACTGCGATTAATCGAGTGGGTGAACCCCAGAAATTAGCCTATGGACTGACGGAGTTACGTTGCACTTTTGGGGGGAGTTCAATTGTTCCAGATATTGCTATTTTTGAATGGGATAATATTCCTTTACGCCCCAATAAAAGGATTGAAAATCGGTTTGAAATTCCTCCAGATTGGATAATTGAAATTCTCTCTCCCGAACAATCGCCTAATCGAGTAATTCAAAAAATTGCTTTCTGTCTCAATCATGGAACAAAATTAGGTTGGTTTATCGATTCTGAAGATGAATCAGTCAGTATCTTTCAACCCAATTGCATTCCAGAAGTTAAATCGGGTATGGATCGTTTACCCGTGCTTAATGTGTTAAATGATTGGCAATTTTCGGTGACAGATTTATTCAGTTTACTCTATTTATAGTAGGGAACAGAAATAAAAAGGTACACAACGTTTAGGTTTGAGTATTAGTCTTTGTCAAACACTATGTTTGCGCGACTGCTTTAGTCTAGTTTTTTGGTATCCTCGTTTTATAAAATTCGTTGAAGCATCAGATAAACTAACCGAAATAAAGCAGTAACAGCCACAGCGAATATAGCGATGATAAAAGGAACGATCATTAAAATCATAAAAGAAGGAAGTTTTAATAAAATAAAATATAAAATTCCGATAGAAATAAAGGGAATAATAATAAAATCAAACCCAGCTTCAACCCAACGTTGATATTGAGCAAATATTAATCCGGTGAAAACCCCTAAACCAATCATTAATAAAAAAATAGGATTGAAATTAAAGACTTTGAATAAAGCCACTCCTAAGCAAGCTAAAACGCCGCCTTCAAAACCTGTAAATGCTGCACTGGATAATAGTTGTAAACTAGAAAAAGAACGAGTTATTGCAGGGGGTTGAAGTTGGGTTGTCGGAGGAGAAACCGGAGGTGAGGGGAGGGGGGAAGGTTGAGAAATCGGTTGAATTTGAGGAGGATTTAAGGCGGTTAAAACTTGAGTAGCGGAACCAAAGCGATCGCTAGGTGTTGGTAATAACATTTTATCTAAAATAGCCGCTAATTCATCGGAGATTTGAACAAATTGTTTCCACTTCCATTGATCACTATAACTATCAAATAACTCTTGAGGTTCTTTTCCGGTTAATAAAACAATACAAGTCACCGCCAACGCATATAAATCCGTAGAGGGAAATACCGTATAACCCCGCATTTGTTCAGAAGGTGCGAACCCCAAAGAATAAATTCCAGTGGATGTTCCTCCTGCACTTTGTGTCACCTGTTTAACCGCACCAAAATCTAATAAATGCAGACGACCTTGGCGATCGCGCATAATATTAGAAAGTTTAATATCGCGGTGAATCACATCATGGTCATGAACAAATTCCAGAATTTTGAGAATTTCTTGTAATACTTCTCGAACTTCTGTTTCCGAAAATTGTCCTTTTGTAGCCAGTTCTTTTTCTAGGTTTTCCCCATTAATATATTCTTGAACAATATAAAAAAATTGTTGCGGTTTCGAGGATCGCCATCCGGGTGCTTCTAAGGGAAAATAGGCAAATAAATCAGGAATTTGGGGGTGTTTATTTCCCAAATGTTCCAGAACATGAGCTTCTCGTTCAAATAGATTTTGTGCGGTTGCTAATTGTTGAGGGTTTAAATCAAATGAGGGTTGAAATTGTTTAACTACACAATATTTAAGAGTAGGAGATCGGCGATCTTTGGCTAAATACGCCGTACCAAATCCCCCTTGTCCTAATAATCGTTCAGGGAGATAACGACCATCTAAAATCAAAGGCATTCCACAGGTTGCACAGAATTTTTGCTGCACCGTTTTGAGGGTCATTTGATCCTCTAAATCCGTGAAATTATTGCGATCAGCGCCCAAACAACCGGGACGAGTACAGTAAATTTTCATAGAATTAAGGAATAGGTAACAGGTAACAGGTAACAGTTATTATTTTTCCATTTTTTTGATAAAAATCATTATCATTCGGGTTTCTTTTTTTATTACTTGTGTTTTTTAGATCATTAGTACCGAAGATTCTAAAACCCTGGCGATTTTCTCAATTAAGGGTCAGGATACTCAGGTTCGTTTAAATCGGAAGGAGGAATGAATGTGTCAAAATTTGGAGATTTTTTAGCAGCATTTGAGGTAAAATCATGGGTGTTTAATGCCCAGTCTTGGGAGGTAAACAAGGGTAAAATATCTCGACTAAACGCTTCAGCCGCTTTTGACTGATAGCGATTAGGATTAACAATCACTGAAAGCATCCGTTTCACCACAACATTTTCAATCGCCATTCGGTGTAAAATGCCCATTTTTAACTCTTTTTCAATGGCTGAAGTCGAGACAAATGCTGCTCCTAATCCCGCTTGAACTGTATTTTTAATCGCTTCAATAGAATTTAACTCCATTTCGACTTTCAGACAGCGTGGATCAATCTCACATCGGGTTAAGACTTGATCAATGACTTTGCGAATAGTAGACTGAGAATCCAAGGCAATAAATTGCAGTTTGTACAAATCTTCTTTTTGAATTGTTTCTAATTTCGCAAAAGGATGGGCAGGAGGTATAATTAACGCTAATTCATCTTCAATATAAGGTTGAATTGTCAAAGAATCGTGTAATTCTTGAGGAACTTCCCCTCCAATAATTGCTAAATCAATTTGTCCATTGGCGACACTCCAAGCCGTGCGTCGAGTCGAATGAACATGAAGTTGAACCGCTACATCGGGATATTTTTCTCGAAATAACCCCATCATCCGGGGGAGTAAATAAGTTCCTGTGGTTTGGGATGCACCGACAATTAATGTTCCTCCCTGAAGATTTTGTAAATCTTCAATCGCACGGCAGGTTTCCTGACATAAACTCAAGATTTTTTCGCCATAATTGAGCAGAAGATGTCCGGCTTCTGTTAATTTAGCTCGACGTCCGCCCCGATCAAATAAAGGAACACTTAATTGTCGTTCTAAATTTTGAACTTGTAAACTAATAGCAGGCTGAGAGACATATAAACTATCAGCCGCACGCTTAAAACTTCCCTCAGCCGCGATCGCTTTGAGAATGCGTAATTGATCTAATGTAAAAGGAACATCTGTCATTGTTAGCAGGGGTAAATAATTTAGATAAAAACACGGTAGAAAATTAAAGCGTTCCCGAAGAATTTAACCTCAAGGATTGATAATAAACGAGATTGAATCAGTCTGATAAAGGTAATGCCGTGTATTCCGTTGGGTGTTGGATATCAATGGAATGTTGGTTAAAATTAGGGCTGGCAAATTTAGGTAAAACTTCATTGGTAAAAGCCTCTGCTGCCTTTGAGCGATAGCGATTAGGATTATAAATCACTGATAACGTCCGTTTCACAATCACCTGATCAATTTTAACGCTTTGGATCACCCCCATTTGCAATTCTTTTTCAATGGCAGAGGTAGAAACAAATGCCACCCCTAACCCCGACTGAACGGCATTTTTAATCGCTTCAATGGAACTCAGTTCCATTTCTAATTTGAGTTCGGCTGTATTAATCCCACAGCGCGTTAAGACTTGATCAATGACTTTACGAATCGTCGATTGAGCATCGAGGGTAATAAATTTTAACTGATATAAATCCTCTTTGAGTATGGTTTCTCGTTGGGCAAACTCATGGGAGATCGGAACAATTAACGCCAGTTCATCCTCAGCATAGGAGACAATTTCTAAGGCTTGGGTTAATTCCGAAGAAATTTCTCCGCCAACAATAGCCAAATCAATTTGTCCATTTGCCACACTCCAAGCCGTGCGCCGGGTGGAATGAACGTGCAACTGCACCGAAACATCGGGGTATTTTTCCCGAAATAACCCAATCATGCGGGGGAGCAAATAGGTTCCGGTGGTTTGAGATGCCCCTATAATTAAGGTTCCGCCCCGGAGATTTTGTAAATCGTCAATGGCGCGACAGGTTTCTTGACACAGGGACAAAACTTTTTCACCATAACTGAGGAGCAGATGACCTGCTTCTGTTAGTTGAGCGCGACGTCCCCCGCGATCAAATAAGGGTACGTTTAACTGTCGTTCTAGGTTTTGTACCTGGAGACTGACAGCAGGTTGGGAGACATACAGGCTATCAGCCGCGCGTTTGAAGCTGCCTTCAGCCGCAATGGCTTTGAGAATGCGTAACTGATCTAAAGTAAATGGAAGGTCAGACATATTCCTCAACCTCGGTAAAATCAGCAAGCGTGATGGCTTTTAGGATGGGGGATCAAGTTCTTTCAGCATACTGCGGGATGATCTGTATTGAAATTAACTTTATTATCTAACTATATTGAGAAGAGGTAAAAATGTCTGATCATTGGCTGACTCCGAGCCATTTTGTCATTTTAGGGTTACTGTTGGGATTTGCGATCGCCCATAGTGGTTTAGCAGCATTACGGCCTTGGGGAGAATCGAAAATTGGCCCCCGACTGTATCGGATTTTATTTGCCTTAGTCAGTATCCCCTTAGCAACCGTTCTGATTATCTACTTTTTTAATCACCGTTACGATGGGTTACAACTGTGGATGGTTCAGGATGTGACGGTTGTTAAACCGATTGTTTGGATATTATCAGCAATTTCATTTATTTTTCTTTATCCCGCCACGTTTAATTTATTAGAAATTGCCGCCATTGCGAAACCGGAAGTTCATCTCTATGAAACCGGAATTATCCGCATTACCAGACATCCGCAAATGGTGGGTCAAGTGATTTGGTGTATTGGTCATACCCTCTGGGTTGGGACAACCTTCACCCTGCTAACATCGCTGGGGTTAGTGTTATATCATTGGTTTGCAGTTTGGCATGGGGATCGCCGTTTATTAGCTCGTTATGGCAAATCCTTTGAAACCGTCAAATCTCGGACTTCGGTAATTCCGTTTTTAGCCATCCTACAAGGTCGTCAAACCCTTGAACTTCAGGAGTTTTTTCGCTGGGCTTATTTGGGAGTAGGTATTTTTATCCTCCTACTCTGGCAAGCTCATCCATTATTAATTCGTGCGACAGGTAACGTAGACTGGTAGCATGATCCCAGGGATATAAAAACATTCATTAATAAAATTTGAGGGATCATGCTATTGTCGGTCAGCGAGCAGATGTTTACGCAAGAAGTTCTGGAAGCTTCTACTCCCGTTCTGGTACATTTTTGGGCACCTTGGTGTGGATTGTGTAAGCTAATTATGCCTCAACTGCGTCAATTCCAGGAGGACTGGCGAGGCAAAGTCAAGTTGGTTACTGTTAATGCGGATCAAAGTTTAAAGTTAGCCAGTACCTATCGCCTGCAAACGTTACCAACATTGATTGTTTTTGAACGAGGTCAAGTATTATATCGACTCGACCATTTCCAAGGTCGAGAAGATTTGCGACGTAGCTTGGATACGTTCATGGTCAGTTATCAAAGCCATCCACAAATCCGTCAAACCCAAGAAGTTTTACCCTTGAAAGCTTGACACAGTTATCAGTTATCAGTTATCAGTTATCAGTTATCAGTTATCAGTTATTGATTTGATGGGCAAAAATGCGATCTCGTCCCCGTTGTTTAGCAGCAGATAATCCTTGTTTAGCAAGGTCAGGAAAAAATTTTAAGAAATTGATGATTTTCCATAAGTTAGGTCAAGAGGAAACGCCTTAACCTCAATAGACCTCTGAGGTGTAACTTTGGGCTTTGTAAGCAAGGGTTAGTAGCAGTTGTCCCCTATCAGTCTGCCCTTCACCTCCTGAGTCATGACTTCCTGAGAAAGATTTCAGGAATTTTTACCCATAAGGTTCATACTCTATGTCAGAATTATCAACAGTTTTGGCAAGTTCATTAAGAACTATAAAGTTGACATCGTTATGGAACCTCTGTATCAATATGCCTGGTTAATTCCCGTGTTGCCCCTATTAGGTGCAACTCTGGTTGGAATTGGGCTAATTTCCTTCAACACCGCTACTAACAATTTGAGACAGGTTTGTTCAATCTTCCTAGTCTCTCTGTTAGGCGCATCAACGGTAATATCCTTTGCCCTCCTCTGGAGTCAACTCAACGGTCATGCGCCCTACACCTATATTATTGAGTGGGCAGCGGCTGGGGACTTCAGACTGACGATGGGTTATACCATTGACCATCTAGCGGCGGTGATGCTGGCCATTGTGACGACGGTGGCGTTTCTCGTCATGATCTATACCGATGGTTACATGGCTCATGACCCCGGATATGTACGCTTTTATGCCTATCTGAGTTTATTTAGTTCTTCAATGTTAGGGCTAGTGATTTGCCCGAACTTAATTCAGGTTTATATTTTCTGGGAACTGGTGGGGATGTGTTCCTACCTGTTAATTGGGTTCTGGTACGACCGCAAACCCGCCGCCGATGCCTGTCAGAAAGCCTTTGTTGTCAACCGAGTTGGGGACTTTGGCTTACTGTTAGGAATGTTAGGGATCTATTGGGCGACTAATACCTTTGATTTTGAATTAATGGGAGAACGGCTGGAACACGCTGTAGAAACGGGTTCTCTCAGTGTCGCCTTAGCCACATTATTAGGGGTGTTGATTTTTCTTGGCCCCGTTGCTAAGTCGGCCCAATTTCCCCTGCACGTTTGGCTTGCCGACGCCATGGAAGGCCCGACCCCCATTTCCGCTTTAATTCACGCAGCGACGATGGTAGCCGCCGGGGTGTTTTTAGTCGCCCGGATGTACCCCGTCTTTGAAGGGTTGCCGATCGTGATGAATATTATTGCCTTTACCGGATGCTTTACGGCATTCTTGGGGGCCACTATCGCCTTAACCCAAAATGACATTAAAAAAGGGTTAGCCTATTCGACGATTTCCCAACTCGGTTACATGGTAATGGCGATGGGCGTTGGGGCTTACAGTGCGGGACTATTCCACCTGATGACCCACGCTTATTTTAAAGCCATGTTATTCCTGTGTTCGGGTTCAGTAATTCATGGCATGGAGTCCGTTGTTGGCCATGATCCAATTCTGGCCCAGGATATGCGTCTGATGGGCGGGTTACGCAAATATATGCCCGTCACCTCCGCTTGTTTCCTGGTGGGAACTTTAGCTATTTGTGGAATTCCTCCCTTTGCAGGTTTTTGGTCAAAGGATGAAATTCTCAGTAATGCCTTTGCAGCTAACCCGATGTTGTGGCTCGTCGGTTGGTTAACGGCCGGGATGACTGCCTTCTATATGTTCAGAATGTATTTTATGACCTTTGAAGGCAAATTCCGAGGCAATGATAACACGATTCAAAACAGTCTGTTAGCGGAAGCCAACGGCCCGCAATTTGCCTTTGGCCCTGGGGCGATGAACCCGGACGAGTTAGCCCACAGTCACGATCACGGCCACAGCCATGATCCCCATGAGTCCCCCATTTCCATGACCTTACCGTTAATGTTATTAGCAGTTCCTTCAATATTAATTGGGTTTGTGGGAACTCCATTTAATAATATTTTTGAGTTGTTTATTCACGCCCCTGGGGAAAGTGTTAAACAAGTTCAGGAACATTTGGCTGAATTTGACTTAACGGAATTTTTAATTATGGCGGGAAGTTCCGTTGGTATTGCTTTAATAGGTATTACCATTGCTTATTTAATGTATTTGGCTGGCAAAATTGACCCCGCCGCGATCGCAGCAAAATATAAAACCCTCTACGATTTCTCCAAGAACAAATGGTATCTTGACGATATCAATGATCTGCTATTTGTTCAAGGCAGTCGTCGATTAGCGCGACAAGTCATGGAAGTAGACTATCGCGTTGTTGATGGAGCCGTTAACCTGACCGGGTTAGTCACTCTCGTTACCGGGGAAGGCTTAAAATACCTGGAAAACGGTCGCGCCCAATTCTACGCCCTGATCGTATTTGTAGCCGTTCTCGGCTTCGTCGTCTTCTCAGGAATTACCGGATAAACCGTAGGATGGGCTTTGCCCATCACTCTGTCTGTCCTCATGCCCTTGATCACTCTGTCTGTCCTCATGCCCTTGTTTGTGAAAAATTTACCTGAGATCGACCCTATTGATGGGCAAAGCCCATCCTACTGAAATTAAGAAAGGTTGAATTTCTGTTCTAAATATTGATTCTTGTTTAACAATAGAAATCATTAATTTAGAAAGGAAAAAATTGAACCTTTCTCTGAACTTTATGAGAGGGAAGGTTAATTTAAAGTTTTCCAATTTTGGAATAACTAAGATTGATCTTCCCTTTAACGCTCTAAATTCTGAATTCTACAAATAGGGACTTCATTTACAGCATAAAACAGCGCAAATCTCTATTAAGAATTAATTCAAAATCGTCTTGATTCTTAATTCTAAGTTCTTCATTCATGAATTGAATCTATGGAAAATTTTCCTTGGTTAACAACCATCATTTTATTTCCGATTATCGCCGCGTTACTAATTCCGATTATTCCTGATAAAGATGGAAAAACCGTCAGATGGTACGCTTTAATTGTCGGGCTAATCGATTTTGCCTTCATCGTTTATGCCTTTAATAATGGATATGATCTCCACACTCCAGGTTTACAACTCACGGAAAAATATGCTTGGGTTCCGCAAATAGACTTAAATTGGTCTGTAGGGGCAGATGGGTTATCAATGCCCCTAATTATTTTGACAGGATTTATCACCACTTTAGCGACTTTAGCCGCTTGGCCTGTCACCCTGAAACCCAAATTATTCTATTTCCTGATGTTATTAATGTACGGCGGACAGATTGCCGTATTTGCCGTTCAGGATATGTTGCTGTTCTTTTTAGTCTGGGAATTAGAATTAGTTCCGGTTTACCTAATTCTATCCATTTGGGGGGGTAAAAAACGCCTCTATGCTGCTACGAAATTCATTCTTTATACAGCAGGAGGTTCTCTTTTTATCCTAGTCGGTGCTTTAGCAATGGCATTCTTTGGAGATACCATTACTTTTGATATGCAAGCGATCGCAGCCAAACACTATCCCCTGAATTTACAACTGTTATTATATGGTGGGTTCCTAATAGCTTACGGGGTGAAATTACCAATTTTCCCCCTCCATACTTGGCTACCCGATGCTCATGGAGAAGCTACTGCTCCCGCCCATATGTTACTAGCAGGAATTCTGTTAAAAATGGGAGGATATGCGTTACTAAGAATGAACGTCGGAATGTTACCCGATGCTCATGCGGTATTTGCTCCAATTTTAGTGATTTTGGGGGTTGTTAATATTGTCTATGCAGCCTTTACCTCCTTTGCTCAAAGGAACCTCAAACGCAAAATTGCTTATTCCTCAATTTCTCACATGGGGTTTGTGTTAATTGGGATGGCATCCTTCACTGATATTGGGATGAGTGGGGCGATGTTGCAAATGATTTCTCACGGGTTAATAGGAGCGAGTTTATTCTTTTTAGTCGGCTGTACTTACGACCGCACCCATACCTTAATGTTGGATGAAATGGGTGGCGTTGGCGTCAAGATGAAAAAGGTCTTCGCCATGTGGACAGCGTGCAGTATGGCATCCCTAGCGTTGCCTGGAATGAGTGGATTTGTTGCCGAATTAATGGTATTTATTGGGTTTGCCACCAGCGATGCCTATAACCCAACATTTAAAGTCATCGTGATTTTATTAGCAGCCGTTGGGGTGATTTTAACCCCGATTTATCTGCTCTCAATGTTGCGTGAAATTCTCTACGGCCCCGAAAATAAAGAGTTAGTGGAACATGAGAACTTGGTAGATGCTGAACCCCGTGAAGTGTTCATCATTGCCTGTTTATTAGTGCCGATCATTGGTATTGGGTTATATCCAAAAATATTAACCCAAATGTATGATTCCACAACCACACAGTTAACAGCATTAATGCGTCATTCTGTACCCAGTTTAGCGCAAAAAACGCCAGAAGTTAAACCGAGTAAATGGAAATTCTTCTCCGTTAGTGCGCCTAAAATTGGCAATTAGTTAGTGATCAAATATTAGTGATTTCATCAACCCGATTTCTTAAAGAAATCGGGTTTCTTTTTATTACTCTGAAATTAAAATATTAGCATCAACAACTAAGTGCATCATTTTAAGGGTTGACTTAAATCTAAAGCTTCAGCTAATTCTTCCCGTGTTATATCTGTTTCCTTTAAAAATTGCTTAACCGCTTGGTCAAATTCATCTAGTGCTTGTAGAGCTTGCTGTTGAGATGGTTTTTTAAGAGTTACGTCATCTTTAAGTTTATTGTCATCTAAGGTAATGGGAATCATAGTTAAGGGGAGGGATGGAGTTAGTATAATTATAAGCGATGCTTAAACAATTAATCTAATTTGAAGCTAAAATCATGTCTGAGAATTCATCTATAATTAGTATATCTACGGAAATCATGGGAGGAACTCCAGTCTTTATTGGGACAAGAGTTCCCATACAAACGCTATTTGACTATTTAGAAGCGGGAGAGTCTATTGATGATTTTTTAGAGAGATTTCCAACTGTTAGTAGAGAACAAATTATTGCGCTGTTGGAAGAAGCTAAAAAATAACTTTTCAGCAGGGTAGCTTAATCAGAAAAAAGTTAGTATAATAGAGTTAAAAATAAAGTTGAGAGAATATCATGCACAAAATTGTAAAAGCACATCTAAATCAATTAACTCTTTATGACCAAGATTATTATTTATGGATTGATAAAACTGTAGAACAATTAAGTCACCACCAATTTCAAGAGATTGATCTTCAAAATTTAATTGCCGAGTTAGAAAGTATGGGGAGGAGTGAAAAACGCTCTGTTCAAAGTAATTTAACAGTTTTGTTAATGCACTTACTCAAATATAAATATCAACCGAATAAACGATCTCGAAGTTGGAGGAGTACAATTGTTGAGCATCGACGACGTTTATTAATTTTGTTTAAAGATAGCCCCAGTTTAAAGGGATATGGTCAAGAAATATTTGCAGAATGTTATCAAGATGCAAGTCAGGATGCAGCAACGGAAACTCAATTAAAAATTAGTGTTTTTCCTGATGAATGTCCATTTAATTTAGAAGTGGTTTTGAAGGTTGATTATTTGGCTGATGAAGAATAAGCGATCGCATTTTAACTTAACTAATTGAGAAAGAGAACAGATAACAGGATAAAAATGATAAAATATCCTTAACTGTGCTGTATTATATTAATATGACCTTAACTGAATTCAAAACTCAACTGTTGTCTCTCACTCTAATTGAAAAAGCGGAAGTTATTCAAGCGTTAACTCAGACTTTAAGCAATGGTTCACAGGGAATTACCAAAACCCCTGGGGTAATGGGTGGAGATGCTTGTATTGCTAATACTCGTCTTCCAGTTTGGCTATTTGTGAGTCTACGCCGTCAAGGTGCGACGGATGCAGAAATTTTGCAATTATATCCCCATTTAACGGCGGCTGATTTGTTAAATATTTGGGTTTATGCAGAAGCGTATTCTGAAGAAATTGAACAAGCATTAAAAGAACAAGAAGAATAAATGTAGTAGAGAGTTGAGCAATGGCTAATCTTTATGCAGATGAACAGTTTCCGTTACCTGTTGTAATATTATTGCGTGATCTAAACCATAATATTCTCACGGTACAAGAAGCAGGTAATGCTGGATTATCTGACCCAGAAGTTTTAGAATTTGCTATTAACAATGAGCGTGCTATTATAACACAAAACCGTCGTGATTTTATTTCTGTACGGGCGGGTTCTGTTATATCTTTGTTAATCACCTAAATCTCGATGAACCCGCCCCTACAACATTCTCAAAATCCTAATCATGCTGGTATTATTGTTTGTACCAATGATCGAAATATAGAAAGACTAGCAGATAGAATCAATCAAGCAATTGCTTATGAAACAACCTTAATTAATAAGTTAATTCGAGTTAATTGCCCACAATAATAATTAGAAGAATGATTATTTTAAAATAGCAAAAACAAAAGCATTCCTCCAGATAAAATCATGATATTTGCGATTAAAAACCCTCGATCAAGTTTTTTGACTCGGAGAAAGGATTCAGGATTTTCAGTTTTAATCCAATCGGCGGTAATAATGGTTTCTAAAATTCCAGCAATAATCAAAACATAGACTAAGGCATAGATTTTATCTAATAATACCAAATAGCCGACATCGGGTAAAGCATCGGAATAGGATTGTTGTAGAAATACAATGGTTAATAAAGCGGTGACGGGAAGAATAATTCGAGAGTCAACATAGATGGGATAAAGTAATAAGGAACCCCAACTGGAAAACAAAACGACAAATAACGGAAGTAATAATTTCCAGGTAAAGAAACTCAGGGGACGGGAAATGTGCATTTCAAACCGGACGGTAGAATAAATCGAGTTATTTTTTCCTTCGTCTAAATCGCCAAAATTAGAAGGATATTGATGGGATAAGGTCTTGATTTCCGAATTTCTAATTTTCCATCCGGGAACGGTTAAATCCGCAGCATAACCGGATTCTTTTGTATCGGCTATATAGACCAATTCATTTAATGAATAAACCGCATTTTCAATCGTCACGCCTAAGCGTTGTTCATCTAGGGGATAACGGGAAAATTCAAAGGGTTCTCGAAACCGACTTTCTACTCGCATAATTTGATAGAAACTGCCATCTTTGAGTTTTTTGGGTTCTTCATAGGCGGGTTCGATAATTCTTCCCCAGTCTTCAACGCCGTTCATAAATTCTAAATTAGTAACGGGGTCAATTTTGCCTTTCCAGCGTAACCATAAATAGAAATCTAGGTAATAGGTATTGCTAGAAGCATTGAGTTCATAAATATTTTGAGCATAAACCCCAACGGTAACTTTTTGGGCTGTGGCGGGAATTTCAGTCAGAGGTTGATAAATCAATGAATTTTTTTCAGAGGTTGGGGTGCGGAAACTGTTCCCGAACTGTAAAATTAAGAGCAGGGCAAGAATACCCAAGGCAGGGATCAGAAGTTTACGACTATTTTTTTTCAGGTTAATCCAATGGGATAATCGGGATAAGGACATGGGTAGATAGGGGCTGTTCGTGCTAAGGGGTGAGTCAGAGTCTGAGGGTGAATTGCCCATACAGCCAGTGTTGGCCAAAGTTTCCCTAAACAAATGACTCGGTTGTTGAAAAATAGCTTACCGAAAATTCTGGGTTTAAAGCCCCGTCCCTTCGACAAGACTCAGGGCAGGCTGTTCCACGACGGCTTTTTATTTAGTATTGTGGTAGGATGGTGTTGGTATGAAAAGACCCACCCAACTTTGCAGTCGATATACCACTGATAGCGGTGTGAGACCGAGCCTGAAGGAGACCGGGGAAGCAGATGTAAGGCAATGGAAATCCAACCTTGAATGCACTTTAAATCTCAATAAATTTTAGTCGCCGGAGGGCATTCGGAGACTTTAATCGGACGCGGAGATTGTATAAGACCTAAATATTTAGGCATTGATCGATGAAACGTCAACCCCATTCAACGACCCTTGTGGCGTGGCGAAGAATCCACTCGCCTTTAGGCAGTGGAGGATGTCAAAATTCATAGAGGAGTATTTTGAGTCAATAATGATCAAACTGCGTTTAAAAAGATTCGGAAAAAAGCGGGAAGCTAGTTACCGCATTGTGGCGATGCACAGCTTGTCTCGCCGAGATGGTCGTCCCCTAGAAGAACTGGGCTTCTATAATCCCAGAACCGATGAAGTTAGATTGGATGTCCCTGGCATTGTCCGTCGCTTACAACAAGGGGCGCAACCGACTGATACTGTGCGTAGCATCCTAAGAAAAGCCAATGTTTTTGAACAACTCAAATCTGGAGTCCAATCCGAAGTTACTACCGCAGAGTCGGCAGTCTAATCCAAATTATGACGAACTGGTGCGGTTTTTAATCGAGCCGTTTCTGGAATTTCCAGAATCTCTTCGGGTCGATTGTGAACGTTTTTCTAGCATCCGCAAAACTTGGGTTCGGTTGGCGGTGGAAGCCGAAGATAAGGGGCGGGTTTATGGTCGGGGTGGACGCAATATTCAAGCCATTCGTATGGTTTTAACGGCACTGGCGAAGGCGTCGAGTGAAACAGTTTACTTGGATATCTATAACGACAGTGAATCCGATGAACCTTATCGGGAACGGGAACCGAGAGAGACGAGAGAGACAAGAGAAACGTTTAATCATCGTTCTCCTGAGCGATATTCAGAGCAGACTCGTCCAACACGCTCATCCCCTTCTAAGCCGCGTTTGAACCGAAGATATGAGCAATAACGTTATGTTTAGTCTGTCCTAAGCGGTGAAGCTCTAACCCCTGCTGAGGACGGATTAACTCGTTAAAACGATTTTCTAATGTTGGGCAAAATCAGGTTCAGGTAACTCAGACCGTTTTGCCCAACCTCTTCCCCCAACCTCAACATTCAGCCAGTCAAGCCAGCCTTTTCTTAACTATCGGCAATTGAGTGATCAAAACTTTATCTAATATCTAATGACTGAGCGATTAACCCTTCAGTTACCGAGTGTTGAAAGTGCAATGGCACTTTCTGGCTATCAAGAAGATAATCTGAAAACCCTGTCTCAACAAACGGGTGCTCAACTGGTGATGCGAGGACAAGAATTGCTTGTTAGTGGAACCGCCAGCCAAATTCAATTGTGTCAACAATTAGTTGAATCTTTAAAAGAGTTTTGGAAGGACGGAAAACCGATTAGTTCTGTGGATATCCTCACGGCTCGTCATGCCATTAATACCCATCAAGAGGATACCTTTAAAGAAATTCAGCATGATGTTTTGGCAAAAACACGGCGAGGACTGGAAATTCGCGCCAAAACCTTTCGCCAACGTCAATATGTTCAGGCGATGCGGACTCAGGATTTAATTTTTTGTATTGGCCCTGCGGGAACAGGGAAAACCTATTTAGCGGCAATTTTAGCCTTACAAGCGTTATTATCTGACCAATATGAACGGTTAATTTTAACTCGTCCGGCGGTGGAAGCTGGGGAAAGATTAGGGTTTTTACCCGGAGATTTACAACAAAAAGTTAACCCTTATTTACGACCGTTATATGATGCCCTTTATGAATTAATAGACCCAGAAAAAGCGGCGAATTTAATGGAAAGAGGGGTAATTGAAGTGGCTCCCCTGGCTTATATGCGGGGTCGGACATTAAACAATTCTTTTATTATTTTAGATGAAGCCCAAAATACTACACCGGGTCAAATGAAAATGGTGTTAACTCGCTTAGGGTTTCGTTCTCGGATGGTGGTGACGGGAGATATTACCCAAACGGATTTACTTCCGAATCAAACATCGGGGTTAACGGCGGCGTTAAAAATCTTAAAAAATGTTGAGGGAATTGCTTTTTGTGAATTTTCTCAAGCGGATGTGGTGCGACATTCATTAGTACAGCGCATTGTGGCGGCTTATGAAAAACATGAAAAAGTGAACTAAAAGAGTGGGCTAAAAATTGATATGCAAAAAAATTAAGCTGAAGTTTCCAAAATTCTAGTAAAATTAAGTCTTAAAAACGAATTAAATTGGGAACTTAAACCATGAGTAATCTCAAAGAATTTTTAGAAGCCTGCGAAAATTTAGGAACCTTACGGTTAATTGTGACCAGTAGTTCAGCCGTATTGGAAGTCAGAACAAAACTTGAGAAGCTATTTTATGCGGAATTACCTAAAGGAAAATATGCCAATATGCACACCGATGGCTTTGAATTTCATCTGAATATGGATCAAATTAAACAGGTGAAATTTGAAACGGGAGAAGCCAAACGAGGGAATTTTACCACCTACGCCATTCGGTTTATTAATGAACAACATGAAGTCGCCTTAAGTGCGTTTTTACAATGGGGAAAACCCGGAGAATATGAACCGGGACAAGTGGAAAATTGGCAGGGGTTAAAAGAACAATATGGGGAAATTTGGGAACCTGTTCCCCTGGAAAGTTTGTAGAGTTTATGATCAGAAATTCGGAACATTTGGAAACGGTTATAGTTTTGGGCGAGGAAACCTCGCCCCTACCTACGAATTTTAAAACTTGAAGAAAAAATGAAAAGATTGATTGTAATGGTGGGTTTAATTTTAGGTTTAATTCTGGGAGAAACGGAAGTTCAAGCAGGACAATTAGCAGACCGTTTATCCGCGTTTCCCAACTGGAATCATAAACCAACGGTTCAAGCGGCGGCGGGTGATTTATATTATCCTGAATGGATGGAGGGAGAATGGGAGGTTACGAGTACATTAGTGGATAGGGTTGCGCCTTTAGCTCCTAAGATTACTACTCCTGGGTTTAAAAATAATCCTGAACGACTGAATCAACCGATTCAGTTTCAGGTTAGATTTAAAGCCGTTGAATCGTTACCCAAGTTACAGATTTTTCCCTTAAGTTTATTTTTTCCTCAACAGAGTTCAAATCAACAAAATAATGGGAAAATCTATCCTAAGATAGTGAGCGATCGCACGTTTAATGGGTTTAATATAAGTAGAGCAACTTTGGGAGAAAATGCAATTTTATCTGTCAAGGTTGATCCGACTAACCCGAATCGTCAAATAACGGTTTTACCGGGAAATTTGCAACTGATTTCAACGGTGACAGGTCGGAGTCATGAGATGCCGAGTGATGATCAATTTATTGCCACAGAAATTAGTCAGCAGGTGTTTGAAAGTCCTTCTTTAATTTATTTGAATGAAGTGGAAACAACAACGGCTTACAAGGCAGAATTTGAGGCAATGGCATCACAATCGCAAGTGAAATCGATTGTTGGGGATCAAGTGACGGCGGTTTATTTATCTCCTAAAGATCCGAATTTCTTTGCAGCTAGTGGTCATCCGGTGACGTTATATCGATATCAATTAAAGTTGGTTAAGAGTGGGCGATAAATCGCAACAACAGATCGGGATTAGGATAGAGATCATGAAATTTAAAGTCGGTTGTCAATTAGAGTATGAAGTTAGGGATTATAGTACGTTTATTTTCAATATCAATGTTGCTAAAACTCGCAATCAACGGATATTAAAAGAACATCTACAATTAGAACCAAATCTCCATTTTGAGGAATATGTTAATCCGGTTTTAGGTAATCGTTATCTGAGGATTAATGTGCCTTCAGGAAATTTACGCTTATCTTATCAAGCCCTTGTGGATGTCATTTATGAGGAGACAAATCCGACAACAATTAATGAAGTTCCGATTGCTCAACTTCCCTTAGAACTGTTACAATATATTTATCCAAGTCGCTATTGTCAATCGGATCGATTAATGCGATTTGCTCAATCGGAATTTGGTTATTTACTGCCCGATTATTCCCGAATTACGGCAATTTGTAATTGGATTTATGATAACGTTACTTATTTATCGGGAAGTAGTGATCAACATACTTCTGCTTTTGATACCGTGACAGAACGGGCGGGAGTTTGTCGAGATTTTGCCCATTTAGGAATTGCCTTTTGTCGAGCTTTAAATATTCCGGCTCGATTTGCATCGGGTTATGCTTATAAACTGCAACCCCCTGATTTTCACGCTTATTTTGAAGCCTATTTAGGCGATCGCTGGTATTTATTTGATGCGACTCGTCTGGCTCCCCGGAATGGATTAATTAGAATTGGAACGGGACGAGATGCGGCGGATACTGCTTTTGCTACGATTTTTGGGGATGTAGAAATGAATCAAATGAACGTGGAAGTTGAGTGTTTAGAAACGATCTCTGATTCCGACTGTCCTGAATATACGAATCAAGCGATTAGTCATCAGGTATCCTAGAATAAAATAGAGTTAAAAACCACCCGTAAAAATTATGGCCAAAAAACGATTTGTGATTGAAATGGGGATGGGTATTGATCAACATGGACAGGAACCCACCATCGCCGCAGCCCGGGCTGTTAAAAATGCGATCGCCCATAGTGCCTTACCTGGAATTTGGGAAGTGGCGGGGTTAAATCATCCCAATGAAATGATCGTAGAAGTGCAAGTGGCAGTTCCCTATCCTGAACAAGTTAGAACCGAAGAAGTATTAGCAGTTTTACCCTTTGGACAGAAAAAGATTACCGTAGAAACGGGGGGAATGGTGGTACAGGGACGGGCAATTGAAGAATTTCAAGACAAAAATGATGAAATGTTAATTGCCGTTGCTGCGGTTACAGTTTGGGTAGAAATAGAGGATTAATAGGGAGTCAGATACTCCAATTTGAGAACTTTTAGGATTACCCTTTGCTCATCTCGCTCTCGAATTATGCGCTCAATCAGGGAATTTGTGGTTTCGTAGGTAACAGAGGTAACAGAGAGAATTTAATAGTCTTCCAGAGCGAGCATAAGCAGTCTATTTAGGGTAGGAAGAGAGTGCAACTATAGTGTAGTTATTTAAACAGGATAGTACAAGCCATCGCCTCGTCTATGCCACCCAATACCACTGGGATCTTTTTGTTGACTCCAATGGCTAAAATGTTCTGCACCTTTGTCGAATTCTTTGACAACATTTCCTCTATTTACCCCTAAACGACAAGTTAGTTCTTCCTCCGTTTTAGGTGTTAACCTCAATAAACTTCTGGGATGATTATTATTAACAGAACTTGAGGATCGACGGGAGGTTTCAACCGAGGTTTTTTTGTCTAATAACTGCTGCATTAAAGACATTTGATCTTTTAAAAGATCAATATCTCCTTGGAACAGTTTCAGTTGCTCTTGTACAATTTCTTCGACCTCAGTTTTCAATTCAGAATTGAATTGAGGTTGTTCCCCATCAAAGAATTGTTTGATCATCTGGACTAAAGCTGCACTTTCAGTTAAGTTGTGCCGTTTCATATACTGACGCAGCTTTTTATGATAGTCCGGTGGAACGTAAGTAACGGCCCTGATATTCTTTGTTACCATGAGTATATTAAATTGTGCTACCTCAACACTAACACTACTTGCGAATAAGTACGCTACTATTAGCATACTATTCCTATTAAACCCAATGGGGGTTAATTTAGCTATATTACCTTAAAATAGAAAATATCAAATCTGACCTATGACTGAAACCCCGGATTCTCAAACCTCCTCCCCTGAGACGGAAACCTCCAATCCACCAAAATCGGTTAATTCCTCTTGGATAGAGGATATGACAGCCCGTTGGAATTGGACAACGGAACAAATAAAAGGGCTATTCCCGACAGACCAAATTGCTAAAACCTTTGTGCAATGGTTTAGTGTTAATGAAACTCAAATTGCCGAGATTTTAGAAACTGTTCGCGCCGAACTTCCCACCACAGAAGCCTTATTAATTGGCAAACCGCAAGCGGGAAAAAGCTCAATTGTTCGAGGATTAACGGGGGTTTCAGCCGAAATTGTCGGCCAAGGATTTCGTCCCCATACTCAACATACTCAACGTTATGCCTATCCCTCTAATGATTTACCCTTACTAATTTTTAAAGATACCGTTGGCTTAGGGGATATTAATCAAAATACTGATCTGATTATTCAAGAATTAATTGGGGATTTACAACACGAAAGCCCAGGAGCGAGGGTTTTAATTTTAACCGTTAAAATTAACGATTTTGCCACAGATACCTTACGAACAATTGCCCAGAGTTTACGACAAAAATATCCTAATATTCCTTGTTTATTAGCCGTTACTTGCCTCCATGAAATTTATCCTCCCCAAACCGAAAACCATCCCGGATATCCTCCCGATTTTGAGGATATTAATCGAGCTTTTGAGGAATTAAAAACAGCCTTTAAAGGCTTATGTGATCAGGCAGTTTTAATTGATTTTACCCTAGAAGAAGATGGTTATAATCCTGTATTTTATGGCTTAGAATCTTTGCGGGATACCTTAGCCGATCTGCTTCCTGAAGCCGAAGCCAGAACCATTCATCAATTATTAAATGGAGAGGTTGATGATCAACTGGGAAATATCTATCGAGATGTGGGAAGACGCTATATTTTAGCCTTTAGTATTATGGCGGCCACCGTTGCAGCCGTTCCCCTTCCCTTTGCCACTATGCCCGTATTAACGGCATTACAAGTTTCTCTGGTGGTGTTATTAGGAAATCTCTATGGAAAAACCTTAAATCCTTCTCAAGCGGGAGGTTTAGTTAGTGCGATCGCTGGAGGGTTTTTCGCCCAAATGATCGGTCGAGAATTAATTAAATTTATCCCCGGTTTTGGTAGTGTTATTGCTGCGTCTTGGGCTGCTGCTTATACTTGGGCATTAGGGGAAGGAGCTTGTGTTTATTTCGGGGATTTAATGGGAGGAAAAAAACCTGATCCGCAAAAAATTCAAGTTGTTATGGACGAAGCATTCAAAACCGCAAAAGAACGATTTAAAGGGATCAATTCATCAAAATAAAGGAGGAAATATGACTGATTTATATGAAACAGATTTTTATGGTTGGATTCAAAATCAAGTTAATTTGCTTAAAAATCAACAATGGCAACAGTTAGACAGGGTGAATTTAATTGAGGAAATAGAAGCTTTGGGACGAAAAGAACGACAAGAACTGAGAAATAGATTAGGGATTCTCTTAGGACATTTATTAAAATGGCAATTTCAACCTAATAAACGAACCAATAGCTGGTTAGGAACAATTCGAGAACAACGAGTACAAATTAAGTTTTTATTACAAGATAGTCCCAGTTTAAAGTCCTATTTGAATCAAATTTTACCCGATGCTTATGAATTAGGATTAGCCTTGGCAATTCGAGAAACAGAACTAGGTGAACAAATCTTTCCCGAAGTCTGTCCCTATACCTTAGAACAAACCTTAGATCCTCAATTTTTACCGATTTAATTTCCTTATATCCGCACAAATACCGACCTTTTATTAATTAAACATCATGAAATTTGTATTAAGATTTGCTAAATGGTGGGTTTAAATTAACCAGAATTATATTATATCAATACTTCAATTTTAATAAAGGAATAAATCATGGTGACATCGATCAAACCCGATCAAAAAGTAAAAATTGGGCCAACTCAATTACTAATCAATAATGAATGGGTGAATAGCGTTTCGGGTCGTCGCTTTCAGACCATTAACCCCACGACAGGTGAGATCATCTGTGATGTAGCTGAGGCTGACGCCGTTGATGTTGATAAGGCAGTTAAAGCTGCACGAACGGCATTTACCCGCGACAAATGGCCACAAATGTCGGCGACGAAACGGGGCGAACTGCTGTACAAATTAGCAGATTTAATTGAACAAAATATTTTGGAATTGGCACAGTTAGAATCCTTGGATAATGGTAAACCTGTCACGGATTCACTGAATATTGATTTGCCCTTGGTGATTGCTTGCTATCGCTATTATGCTGGGTGGGCTGATAAAATTCAAGGCAAAACAATTCCCATTAACGGTTCTTATTTCTGTTATACCCGCCATGAACCCATCGGTGTAGTCGGTCAGATTATCCCCTGGAATTTCCCTCTGTTAATGCAGGCTTGGAAGTTAGCGCCAGCCTTAGCAACCGGGAATACAGTTGTACTTAAAACCGCCGAACAAACTCCTTTATCAGCGTTACGGATCGGTGAACTTATCGTTGAAGCGGGTTTTCCTCCCGGTGTAGTTAACATTTTATCGGGCTACGGGCCAACAGCAGGGGCAGCAATTTCTCACCATCAGGACATTGATAAGGTGGCTTTTACGGGTTCAACCGAAGTGGGACATTTAATTATGGAAGCTGCCGCTAAAAGCAATTTGAAGCGTGTCACATTGGAATTGGGCGGTAAAAGTCCTAATATTATTTTTGCCGATGCCAATATGGATGCGGCGATCGAAGGAACTCACTTTGGTCTATTCTTTAACCAAGGACAATGCTGCTGTGCGGGGTCGCGGGTGTTCGTGGAAGAAAAATGCTATGACGAGTTTGTCGCCAAAACGGTTGAACGTGCTAAACAACGAGTCGTCGGCGATCCTTTTGATGATAAAACTGAGCAAGGGCCCCAGGTGGATCAAGAGCAGTTTAATAAGGTGATGATCTACATTGAATCTGGTATACGAGAAAATGCCCAGATGTTATGCGGTGGTCATCGTGTAGGCGATCGCGGTTTCTTTATCGAGCCTACTATTTTCGCCAATGTTCGGGATGAGATGAAGATTGCTCAAGAAGAAATCTTTGGGCCGGTGATGAGTATTATCAAGTTTAAAGATATCAACGAGGTGATTGAACGAGCTAATAATACCATCTATGGTCTGGCTGCGGCGGTTTGGACGCAAGATATTACTAAAGCTCATACTATTGCTAACAGTCTGCGGGCGGGTACAGTTTGGGTCAATTGTTATGATGTTTTCGATGCGGCTGCACCCTTTGGCGGATTCAAACAATCTGGAATTGGGCGCGAATTAGGCGAATACGGTTTACAACAATACACCGAAATTAAGACGGTGACAATCAAACTTTAATCAAGAAACCGGGTTTTTCAATAAATCTTAATTTCTAGTTTTTGTAGAGACGTTGCATGCAACGTCTCTACAAAAACCCGGTTTCTATAGGTTAGGGTTATGAGTAACTTTACCAATTGCCTTGTCAATTCATTATTATCCCAGTAGTTTGCTACTATATATGTCAGCTAAAGATATATTTCACAATGCTGTTCGTTCAGCCTTAGAAAAGGAGAGATGGATAATTACTCATGACCCTCTATTTATCAAAGTAGAGGAACTTGATTTTTTTATCGACTTAGCAGGGGAAAAAATTCTCGCGGCTGAGAAAGATGGTTTCAAGATTGCTGTAGAAATTAAATCTTTTATTGGTGCATCAGATTTAGCCAGTTTTTATATAGCTTTAGGTCAATTCCTTAGCTATCGTTCTGCGCTTAGAAAGAAACAACCTAATCGGATTTTGTATTTGGCAATAAACCAAGATGTGTATAATGATTTTTTCAGCAATCGCTTTATTCAAGAATTAATTGCTGAACATCAACTCAAGTTACTCATTTTTGATGCTATTCAAGAGGAAATTGTTTTATGGAAAGAATAAACTACAGAGAATTAGTCCAAACAATTCTGACTCAACACTCAAGAAATGATTTAGATACTCAGACAGAAGTACAATTACTATTTGACACGGAAAGAGAGCATTATCAAGTCGTTCATTTGGGTTGGGAGGAGCAAAAACGGGTTTATGGTTGTGTGATTCACGTCGATATAAAAGATGGTAAAATTTGGATTCAGAGGGATAGAACAGAAACAGGAATAGCGAATGAGTTGGTCGCTGCGGGAGTTGCTAAAGAAGATATTGTTTTAGCGTTTAAAGCCCCTTATATTCGTCGATTTACTGAGTTTGCTGTGGGGTAAATTGACTCGATTGATTTTTGGGCTTGTGCGGACAAATCTGCTTACTCAAGCTGCCGGGGATCTTCTGAGGGAGGATGCCAGCCAGCCTGAACCCATAGCGCACGGGCTTCTTGGATAGAACGTTCTCCTCTATAGCGCTCGTCGTTGAGGTCAAGACGCTCACAAGTGGCTCGACCGATGGGAGTTGTGCCGACAATCTTCGCACCGTCTGCATTCCAGATGAAGTGGTCAGACCACTGCTGTTGACGGGGATTAAATAAAGGCAGAATTGCTGAGGTTTCCACATCCCGACCCACAATGAAGTTATAACGACGCTGGTTACATCGGCTACAAGCTAAAGCTAGGTTATCAGAATTGTCAGAGCCACCTAGAGAGCGTGGCTGGATGTGATCGATGGTGAAACGAGAGGTGCTGATTTTCTCTGGAGAGTGGCAATATTCGCACAGGTAGCCTGCGCGTTTTCGCACGAGTTGCCTTGTCAATTCATTAATAGTCATTGCTCGGCAATCAAGAGGGAATTGAGGTAGGTAAAGAGGCGGTCAAGTTCCCCGATGGCATTGAGTTCTGCCTCTTCTTCTAGGGTTAGTGAACCTGTCTTGTTTTTTTCTAGCAAATCTTCGAGGTTAGATTGTAACTCGTCGCTAAATTTGAAGAGTCGAAGGTTATCAACTTTCTCAACTTTAATGCCTGTTTCCAGTAAAGACTGTGGGCTAATCATTACTTGGATCATAATTTTGCTGCTCCAATACAAAGCACTAGCTTAACCCTAACCAATTCTGATAAGCCGCGATTTTCTAATATTTCATCGGAAATTACTAAACTCATAGATAGGGGTGTGAAATGGAAAGTAGTTATATTTTAACAGAAATTTAGCTAAGTAGAAATGCAGCCCAGAAACCGGGTTTTTTCAACAAAACTCAATTTGTGAAGTCAAGTTAACTGCAAAAACCCGGTTTCTATTTTTCAATCGCTTTATTCAAGAATTAATTACAAAGGTAAGTATTGAACTTGGTTAACTAAATCTTCTGGTTCACTGGCTTTGGCAATTATTTCTAAGTCCCGCACACATTCTCCAACGGTGACAGACTGTTGATGCGCGTAAATAACCCCACTAAACTTTACTCCCTCTTGTTGGCGACGGTTTGCTATTACTAAAAAATCATCATCTTGGGTAAAGATAACGCGATCAATTTCGGTGGCGTGATCAAGTAAAATTGGGTCAGGCGTGCCAGTTCGTCCATCTTCTTGTACTGTGAGAACGTCTATACCGCGCAATTTTAAACCATTTGTAATTGCTCGGCGAATGTGTTCATCCATGTAAAGGGCTAGGGTCATTTAATGAGTCCCTGGGTGCGAAGTTTTTTAACTAAAGCAGATTCACCTGCTTGTTGACGTAGCGTTTCAACATTGTCAAATCGTCGCTGTATATCGGCATCTAGTTCTTCTTTATTATCCCAATAGTAAGCTAAAGCCGAATAAATTTGACTCATGCTTAAATAGGGGTGTTGAAATTTAATTTCTTCGGGACTCCAGCCAAAAGCAAGATGACCGGAAACTAATTCAATTACTTTCATAGTTGTTCCAGCAATGTAGGGAACATTGTTTTCATTCAGTTCTATATACTTGTGTTGTGTTGTAGTAAAGTTCATAGAGTTTGCCTCGTTACTGAACTCAATTATAGTATATTTTCGGCAATTTATTCTGGAGTGCGACCGCGATCAATATATTCATAAAGAATGGTTTCAACGCCGATTCGTGTTCCTTTTAGTCGAATGTCACCAGAAGTGAAAAAATTGAAATAGTCTGTTAATTTTGCTAATACCTCGGTTGTTGTAGTTGTAGGCATCAGCAAAATTAGGATTAAGTTGAATCGCTTGGTTGTAATTCGATATGGCTTTTTCATAGTCTTTTAAGTAAAAGTATGCCAAGCCTCGGTTGTAGTAGGCTATTGCATAATTAGGATTAAGTTGAATCGCTTGGTTGTAATTCGATATGGCTTTTTCATAGTCTTTTAAGTTATAGTAGACATTGCCTCGGCAGTTGTAGGCATCAGTATAATTAGGATTAAGTTGAATCGCTTGGTTGTAATTCAATATGGCTTTTTCATAGTCTTTTAAGTTATAGTAGACATTGCCTC
>CAITND010000065.1 GCA_903893625.1 uncultured Oscillatoriales cyanobacterium | reverse complement strand
CCCAACCCTCTTTATGCCTGGGTTGGGAGACCCAACCCCTACATTTTTAGGATTGTTATATATCTCTAGTTATACTCATCTATATCAAGGAGTTTATGAGCCCAGGTAGAAGTCGCTACAGATATCTAGTATTTTTGGTATATATCATATTCTGATAAAAATTATACTTTTCGTTAGATGGTTTTTTCCATAAAAAGTCAGACAATAGGATTAAATTCGGCTGTTAATCTCTATAATATTTATGTGGCAAGGCTTTTTTCAAATTACCCTAACTTTAGGACTATTAGTGGCGATTGTTCCTATTTTTGGAACCTATATTGCTGATGTTTTCTTAGGGAAAAAGACCCTTCTTGACCCCCTACTTAATCCCTTGGAACGCCTAATTTATAACCTCAGTGGGGTTCATTTCCAACGAAATATGACCGCTTGGCAATATGCTCGTGCCATGCTTTTGATCAACTTAGTCATGGGAGTTTTTGTCTATTTTATCATCAGTTTACAAGGAGTTTTACCCTTAAATCCCAACCAATTAAATAGTCCAATTTGGGATTTAACCCTACATACAACAATTTCATTTTTAACCAATACAGATCAACAACATTATTCTGGTGAAAACACCCTCAGCAACGCCAGCCAGGTACTCGCATTAGGATTTTTAATGTTTACTTCGGCTGCGACAGGTTTAGCCGTTTCTATCGCTTTTATTCGAGGATTAACAGGCAGATCATTAGGTAATTTCTATGTTGATTTTACCCGTTCTATTACTCGAATTTTATTACCCATTTCTTTAATTGGAGCCATCATTTTATTAGCATTAGGTGTACCAGAAACCTTAGCCGGATCACAAATTGTTACCCCCTTAGACGGAGGAACCCAAGCGATCGCCCGGGGGCCTATTGCTCATTTTGAAATCATTAAACAACTCGGAGAAAATGGAGGCGGTTTCTTTGGGGCAAATTCAGCCCATCCCTATGAAAATCCTAATGGGTTTTCTAACTTAATAGAAACCTTAGCAATGGTTAGTATTCCTGCTGCTTTAATTTATACCTTTGGAATTTTTACCCAGGATAAAAAACAAGCCTGGTTACTATTTGGCATGGTATTTTTAATCTATTCTAGCTTCATCATTATTACCGCCATTGGAGAACTTCAAGGAAACCCAATTGTTAATAATTTTCTTGGCCAACAAGCTCCAAATTTAGAAGGAAAAGAAATTCGATTTGGTTGGGCAGAAACAGCATTGTGGGCTGTTACCACAACCGGAACGATGTGTGGTGCTGTTAACGGGATGCTGGATTCTTTTATGCCAAATGGAGGTTTTTCAAGCTTATTTAATCTGTTTTTACAAATTGTTTGGGGAGGACAAGGAACCGGAACAGTCTATTTATTCATTTTCCTGATTTTAACAGTGTTCTTAACCGGATTAATGGTCGGGAGAACCCCAGAATTTTTAGGGCGAAAAATTGAAAAACAACAAATTATTCTCGCCAGTGTAATTTTACTGGTTCACCCCATTGCCATTCTAATTCCTGGCGCTATTACCCTCGCCTATCCTCAACTTTCAAGTATTTCCAACCCTGGATTTCATGGCATTTCCCAAGTCATTTATGAATACGCTTCCGCCGCCGCCAATAATGGCTCAGGATTTGAAGGATTAGGGGATAATACTATCTGGTGGAATCTTAGTACCAGTGTTGTGCTTTTAGCCGGACGTTATATTCCAATTGTGGCTTTATTACTGTTAGCAGAAAGTCTATTAAATAAACAACCTGTTCCCGAAACTCCTGGCACATTAAAAACAAATTCTCTCCTATTTACCAGTGTGACAACGGGAGTGATTTTGATTTTAGGAGCCTTAACATTCTTACCTGTTTTAGCATTAGGGCCAGTGGCGGAAGCCTTTCAAATTGCTAGTTTCAAATAATCTCTCTATTCTTGCTCAAATACCCCTTCAATTTTATGATGCAAACTCGCTTAAATAAACGACAACAAAAAAAGCAAAAAAAAGTCAATACTAAAGGACTGTATCAACGGGCATTTCGGGATGCTTTTAGCAAACTTGATCCGCAATACATGATTAAAAATCCTGTGATGTTTGTCGTTTGGTTAGGAACAATAATCACAGCCTTATTAGTTCTTGATCCTAATTTATTTGGAACCGTTCAAGGAGAAAATAATCGCTTCTTTAATTTCCTCGTCACAGTGATTTTATTGTTAACCCTTTTGTTTGCAAATTTCGCTGAAGCAGTTGCAGAAGGACGAGGAAAAGCGCAAGCGGATTCCTTACGTTCGACCAAAGCAGAAACCACCGCCCGCAAATTATTACCCGATGGTTTGATTGAAGAAATTAGTTCCACATCGTTAAAAAAAGGCGATCAAATTAAAGTTATTGCTGGAGATATGATTCCAGTGGATGCGGTCGTAATTGCGGGAGTTGCTTCCGTTGATGAATCAGCAATTACTGGAGAATCTGCCCCAGTTTTAAAAGAACCCGGAAGCGATGTTGCTAGTTCTGTAACGGGGGGAACTCGGATTATTTCTGATGAATTAATCTTGCGGGTAACATCGGAACCGGGAAAAGGATTTTTAGACCGAATGATTGCTTTAGTTGAAGGGGCGGAACGGACAAAAACCCCAAATGAAATTGCATTAACGGTGTTATTAGCGGTGTTAACTGAAGTATTTTTAATTGTGGTAGCTACGATTTCACCCCTTGCTAATTATGTTCAAACTCCGGTTAGTATTGTAATTTTAATTGCCCTATTAGTGGCGTTAATTCCGACAACAATTGGCGGTTTATTAAGTGCAATTGGAATTGCTGGAATGGATCGGGTGGCTCAATTTAATGTTGTTGCCACATCGGGACGGGCGGTAGAAGCCTGTGGCGATATCAATACTTTAGTATTAGATAAAACCGGAACCATTACGTTAGGAAATCGACTAGCTGAAGAATTTATTCCGGTGAATGGTCATAGTCCAGAAGCCGTTGCTAAAGTAGCTCTTATGGCTAGTATTTTTGATGAGACACCGGAAGGAAAGTCGATTGTTCGACTCGCAGAAAAAATGGGGGCGACGGTTAATTTTAATCGAGAATTAGCCGAAGGAATTGAGTTTTCTGCCAGAACTCGCATGAGTGGTACAAACTTACCCGATAAAAGCGAAATTAGAAAAGGGGCTGTTGATGCAATTAAGGGTTTTGTTCGTTCTCGTGGAGGTCAACTAACGGCTGATTTAGATATCGCTTATCAGCGTATTTCTCGTTTGGGTGGTACACCTTTAGCGGTTTGCAAAGATAATGAATTGTATGGCATTATTTACTTGAAAGATATTATTAAACCAGGGATTAAAGATCGTTTTGATCAACTGCGACGGATGGGAGTCAGAACCGTAATGTTAACAGGGGATAATCGAATTACGGCTGAAGTTATTGCCCAAGAAGCGGGAGTAGATGACTTTATTGCAGAAGCGACTCCAGAGGATAAAATTGCTGTGATTCAACAGGAACAATCCCAGGGTAAATTAGTAGCTATGACGGGAGATGGAACGAATGATGCTCCGGCTTTAGCTCAAGCCAATGTTGGGTTAGCAATGAATTCTGGAACCCAAGCTGCAAAGGAAGCAGCGAATATGGTAGACTTAGATTCTGACCCCACAAAGTTGATTGATTTAGTCACCATTGGCAAACAATTATTGATTACTCGTGGGGCGTTAACTACTTTTTCTATTGCTAATGATATTGCCAAATATTTTGCGATCATTCCAGCGATGTTTTCTGCTGCGGGTATTGGCAGTTTAAATATTATGGGGTTAGGGAGTAGTCAATCGGCTATTTTATCAGCCCTAATTTATAATGCTTTAATTATCCCAGCCTTAATTCCTTTAGCATTAAAAGGGGTTAAGTTTCGCCCCGTTAGCGCTAATCAATTACTTCGAGAAAATATTTTGATTTATGGATTAGGAGGAATCATTGCACCCTTTATTGGAATTAAAATCATTGATAGCATAATCGCTGTTATTGGTTTAATATAGCAATCCGTGTAGGATTTGTGATAAAAACCTGTAGGGGTTGGGTCTCCCAACCCAGGCGCAAAGAGGGTTGGGAGACCCAACCCCTACGATAAAATATTACAACCTCGGTGCGGATTGCTATATAAGTTCACATTCATATTCAATAAACCAAGTTTCTATTACTCAAAATAGGAGTAAAAAAATGAAAAAATTCGATAACTTTGATTCAATATTACCCCGTGAAGCCAAAGGGATAATAGCCTTAATCCAAACCCAAGGCAAACGCAACTTTTTACCCATTTATTTCTTCTTTCTGCTATCCTGTAATTTAATATTTGCTCCCATTATTTATGCAGCAATAGGAGAAGAAATAACTCGCAAAGCAGCTTGGGCTATTGGAGTTTTAATTTTAGTAACGATAGCCATTGCTCTCTATTTATTGGCTGTAATTTTACAACCTGAACGGTTTTAAAGTGTCTCATTCAAGTTCTTAAACAATACCCTTTCAATTCTAATGATAACTATGTTTAGAGATTTGTTAACCGCCATCCGCACTACCCTAGTTTTATGGGTTTTAACGGCTATTTTATACCCGGTTTTGATTTTGGTAATCGGTCAGGGAATTTTCCCATTTCAAGCGAATGGAAGTTTGATCAAAAATCCTCAAGGAGAGATTGTTGGTTCGGCTTTAATCGGTCAAAATTTTACCTCCAATCGTTATTTTATATCCCGTCCCAGTAGCGTTGATTATAGTCCCGTTAAAGATGGTTTAGCAACGGGAATTTCAGGAGGAAGTAATTTAGCACCAAGTAATCCAGATTTGTTAAAAAAAGTAACAGAACGAATTGATCAACTACAATCTAATAATATTATTCCAACGGCGGATTTAGTTTATTCATCGGGTTCAGGTTTAGATCCTCATATTAGTATTAAAGCCGCAAAAGCCCAAATTCAACGAGTAGCTAATGCGCGTTCTTTGAATCCTAATCAAGTGGAAATTCTAGTTAATAAAAATACCGAAAATAGATTTTTAGGAATTTTTGGAGAACCGGGAGTTAATGTGCTAAAACTAAATTTAGATTTAGACAACCTATCCAATTAACGATGATTAATAGCAGTGAAATTGAAACTCAAAAGAATTCCCCTGAATCTCATTATCAAACATCCTCTCGAAATCGAGGAAAACATAAAATTTTTATTGGGATGTCTCCTGGGGTCGGTAAAACCTATCAAATGTTAGAAGAAGGACATCAATTAAAAGCAGAAGGAATTGATGTTGTAATTGGGTTGTTAGAAACTCATGGACGGGAAGAAACAGCAGAAAAAGCGATTGGTTTAGAAATTATTCCTAAAAAAACTGTTTTTCATCAAGGGATAACGTTATGGGAAATGGATACAGATGCGATTTTATCTCGTCAACCTCAATTGGTTTTAGTGGATGAATTAGCTCATACTAATGTTCCCGGTTCTCTTAAAGAAAAGCGTTATCAAGATGTAGAAATTATTCTCAATCATGGGATTGATGTCTATTCAACGGTGAATATTCAACACTTAGAAAGTTTAAATGATTTAGTTGCAAAAATTACAGGGGTTATTGTTCGAGAACGGATTCCTGATCGTCTTTTGGATGAAGCAACGCAGGTTGTGGTGATTGATGTTACCCCAGAAACCTTACAAGAACGGTTAAGAGAGGGAAAAATATATGCTCCTGAAAAAATAGAACAAGCGTTACAAAATTTCTTTCAACGTCGTCATTTAGTGGCGTTGCGAGAGTTAGCTTTACGCGAAGTTGCTGATAATATTGAAGCCGCAGCAGAAACCACTGAAAAAACTTTATTTTGTAATGTTCATGAGCGAGTTTTAGTTTGTATTTCTACTTATCCTAACTCACCCCAACTTTTAAGGAGAGGATTACGTTTAGCGAATGCGATGAAAGCGCGTTTATATGGGTTATATGTAGAAAATCCAGAACGTTTTTTAACCAAAGAAGAAAGTTTACTCTTAGAAACTTGTCAAGATTTAATCAAAGAGTTTGGGGGAGAATTTATCCGAGTGAAAAGTTATAATGTCTCGGAAACAATTGCTCAAGTTGCTCACCAATATCATATCACTCAAGTTGTTCTCGGACATACGCGCAAATCTCGCTGGGAATTGTTTTGGAAAGGATCACCAGTTCAGCAATTATTAAAACATCTGAAAGGAGTTGATATTCATATTATTGATGCTGAAAAAACATTGAATTCCTCCTCATAACTATATCAATTGCATAATAGCGAATAAGCTGTATAATCAAGATATAAGAGTTATTTTTTACAGTTGCTATGTCAATCCAGTTTCCCTTTCATCCCGAAAAAGCTGTTGAAGCCGCAGCAGTTCTTTTGAAACTGCATGATGGTAAACCCATGAAATACTTAGGTTTGCTGAAGATGCTTTATCTAGCTGATCGTCTGGCATTAAAACTCATGGATCAACCGATTACTGGCGATTGTTATGTTTCAATGGATTATGGCCCTGTCCTTAGCGGTGTTTACGATCTAATTAAAGGAAAAGCGGTTGATGATGCTTTACCTTTGTGGTCTAAGTTTATTTCTTCTGATCACAAAAACTTTGTTTTCTTAGTAGCAGATCCAGGAAATCAAGACCTCTGTGAAGATGAGGAGGAAATTATCCAGGAGGTTTATAAAACTTTTGGACATCTCGATCCTTTTGATGTTGCTGAGTGGACTAATGAGCTTCCAGAGTGGCAAAATCCTCACGGTTTTACTATTCCAATTTCAGTAGAAGATATTCTAAAAAATGTTGGGAAAAGTAACGAAGAAATACAAGCAATTCACCATGAAGCAATTCGGGAAGCATATTTAGACAAGGTTCTTCATGACTAGCATCACCATTAATTTGGGAGATGCTTTTTTGATTGATACACCTCCTAATAGTCAGCATCTCTATATTGCAATTGCACAAACTTCTGAAACTAATTATCTATTTGTAAATGTAACTACCCGAAGAAGTAATTCTGAAACTTCTTGCCTTCTTATTCCTGGTTCAGATGTGCCAAGTTTTATTAAAAGTGAATCCGTTGTGGCTTATCAGTATGCTCGTGAAATGGATGCTATTGATTTAGCTGGTTTAATCACTCCTGGTAGCCCGATTCCAAAGGGATATTTTTCTGCTAATGTTCTTGCAAGAATTCAGCAAAGTGGTTTAGCTTCTAAGCGGTTAAAAAATAGATATAAAATCGCTCTCAAAGCGTTTTTAGAAATGTCGGATTAATTAGTCTAAAAATAAGGTTTTAAAGCTTTGGCGACGATATCGGGGAGAGTCGGGAGTGAAATAACTCCACAGAGTTTCCCAATAGAAAAACGAGATTCCATCAAAGCCCCGATCGCGCACGACTTTCGTTTGTTTTTCAATTTGTTCCATCGGAACAGGATGTCGTAATGTTCCACTTAATAACCCAATAATTACCGGGACTTTCCGCCGTGCTATTTGTACAGATTCATGGTCTAATTCTGAAATAAATTTCACCATACTATCTCGATAAACTTGTAATACAATTTCATCCACTAATCCTTGATTTACCCAGGTTAACCAATCTTGTAAATAGGTTTCATAGGTATATTCATAAGGATTCGGTGATAAAGAAATGATACAATCGGGTTTAACTTTTTTAACGTTTTTGACAATTCTTTGAACTAATTCAGTAATTTTGTTCGCTCTCCAACTTCGCCATTCTTGATCATAATAATTATTGGGCGGAGATTGACCATTATGTTCTTGTTGATAAAGTTGAATGGTATACTCATCATAACCAAATTCAACGGGAAGACCAAAATGATCATCCAGTTGAATCCCATCAATATTATATTTCATTACAACTTCTAAAATTAAATCTTCAATAAACTGTTGGACTTCAGGATGTAAAGGATTTAACCATACATTTTTAATGGACATCCATTCTAAAATTTGATTAACAATCCAGTTTTTGATCTTAGTTTGATAGGAAACATCCTCAGAATTTCGGAAATAATTTAAGGCTTTTTCCCCTTTTCGAGTTTGGGCGATCCATTCAGGATATCGTTGTACAATAGCAGAGTTTTTCGGTGCCATAAATCCATATTCAAACCAAGGAATAACTTTTAATCCATTTCGATGTCCTTCCGTTACAATTTTGGATAAAATATCTCCTCCTAATTGTGTTAAATTTAACAAAGGATCTTGAGAACGACCCATGACTCGCCTTCCGACAGCACTTTTATAAAATGTAATTCCTCGGTTCCAAACAACGGGATAAATCGTATTAAATTTGAGGTCTGATAATTGATGTAAAGCCCGATTAATTCCCCAAGGGAAAAATAAGACCCCACTACTGACATTTGTTAACCAAACGCCTCTAATTTCATTGGGGATAATTAAAATCGGTTGGGAAGATGTGGGCGGAATTAAAAGAGCGATCGCTAAAATGAATGATAAAATTAAACTTGAAATTCCCGATAAAATTAAGATCTTTTTTTTTCTCGATTTCATTATGATAAATAAGGAAACACAAAGGCACTAAGACACGAAGAAAGAGAGAAGAATAGACGGTAAGGAAGAAACTTGATTTTTAGTGTCTACACACCCTAAACCCTAGATAATTTTAATATATTTTTTTCCATTGATGATCAATATTTTGGGTCGTATCAATAGTTGTAACATAGTTTTTTTCATAATCGCTAAAGGGTTGAGATTTTGCCTGTTGAGAGGTTAATAAATCTGCCGTTGCGTCAGCAATATCCCCCTGGCGTTGTTGTAAACGATCTTGCAAAATATCCATTGGTGCTGTACATTCAACAATTTGTAACGGTAATTGATGGGTATTACAGGTTTCTATGACTTCTCCCCGTCGTTCTTGTTGATCATATTTGGCATCTAAAATCACCCAAAATCCTTGTTTTGCTAATAATAATCCTAACTCTAATAACCGTTTATAGGTCTTTTCGGTCATTTCTGGGGTATAGATTTCTTCTTCTCCTTTTTCATAGAGAGGAACATGGGCTAAATGTTTCCGCACCGCATCAGAACGAATATGAATCGCATTTAATCGTTTAGATAATTGTCGGGCGGTTGTGCTTTTTCCTGAACCCGATAACCCGGACATCATCACGATTCCTCCTGAAGATCGTCGGGTATATTGCCATGCTAATTTATAATATTGAGTGGCTTCTTGTTTAGCTGTTTCTTTCTGTTCTTCTGAAATGACAGGATCATCTAAGATTAAGGAATTAACTTTGGCTCTTACATAGGCTTGACGAGTTAAATAAAAGGGTAATAATTGTAATCCCTCCCAGTCTCCCATTTCTTCAATATAAGTATTTAAAAATCGATTTCCTAAATCCGCCCGTCCTCGTCCTTCTAAATCCATCACCACAAAAGCTACATCATAGATCACATCCACAAACCGAAATTCTTGATTAAATTCAATCCGATCAAACAGTAATATTTTATCATGATAAATACAAATATTTTTTAAATGCAAATCTCCATGACATTCTCGAATCCATCGGTTTTCAATTCGACTTTTAAAAATAGCTTCATGGGTTTCAAAGAAGCTATCGGTATATTGTTTGGTTTGTTCATATTGGTCTTGGGTTTGACAACAGCCGATATATTTTTGAGTTTTTTGATAATTTCCATCAATAGAATGACGAACTTGAAGAATTTCTCCAAATTTTAGAATCTGATCATTAGTAGGACAACTTTGATGGAATTGAGCAACGACTTTTCCTAACTCTTCCATCTGCTTTGATGTCAATTTATCCTGTTCAAATAAATTAATAAACAAATCTTTTTCAGGAAATTGACGCATTTTTAAGGCATATTCTACCCTGCTTTCTCCCCTTTCCCCGAATTGAAAGTGATCGCCTATTTCTATTATTGGTAAAACCTCTAAATACAATTCAGCAGCCTGTTGCTGGTTCTTCTGTAATTCTTGTTCACAAAAATAGCGCCGTTTCTCTAAAGTAGAATAATCTAAAAATCCAAAATTTACGATTTTTTTGATTTTATAAGCATATTCTCCCGTTAATAAAATAAAGGAAATATGCGTTTGTAAAAGTTCAATAGGTTCTTGTACCGGATGGGGATAAAAATCCGGTTCTAACATTTGTTGAATCAGTCGAGGAAGTGCGGGGTCAGTCATATAAAAAAAAGATAAAAATCGAAGAATAAGGGCTGAGAACAAACAATAGGTTGAGTATTATTTTTATTATGTCTGGAAAAACAGCAAATTCCAATGGGTTGAAAATAAAAGTTACAAAAGGTTTGATATAATCAACAATTGAATTGTTCAAGTTGTTTTATAGAAAGAGTCAATGACAGAACCCAAACCCTTTAATGTCTTTGGTGTTGGAAATGCCCTCCTTGATATTTTGGCATTAGTTGAGGATAATTTTATTCAAACCCATGACCTCAACCGAGGATCAATGACCCTGATGGATACGATCAAACAGGGGAAATTGTTACAACAATTGGAAGCCCATCCCTTAGAATTACGCTGTGGAGGTTCCGCCGCTAATACGATGATTGCGATCGCTCAAAGTGGAGGGACGGGAATTTATTCGGGTAAAGTCAGTGCGGATACCAATGGCGAATTTTATCAACAGGATATGATCGCCGCCGGAATTCAATTTGAAATTGAACCCGCCGATACCACCCAAGGGCCAACGGGAACCTGTTTGGTGTTGACAACCCCCGACGCAGAACGCACAATGTGTACTAATTTGGGGGTTTCCACAACTTTAGCGGTGACGGATATTAATGTTGATCATTTGAGTCAGTGTGAATACAGTTATATTGAAGGTTATTTGTGGGATGCACCCCAACCCCGTCAAGCCAGTATTGAAGCGATGGAACAGTCGAAACGCCTGGGGGTAAAAGTAGCGTTTACCTTCTCCGATATGTTTTTAGTCGAACGGTTTGGGGATGATTTTCGCAGTGTTTTAAATGAGTATTGTGATCTGCTGTTTTGTAATGCAGATGAGGTGCGTCACTTCTGTGGTAACGAAGATTTAGAGGTTTGCGCCCGTCAGTTAGGCGAAAAAGTTGATCTTGTGTTCATGACGAATAGTGACAAAGGCTGTTTAGTGGTTGAAAACCAAACTTTAATTCATGTTCCAGGGTTTCCGGTCAAACCCGTTGATACTGTTGGGGCGGGAGATGCTTTTGCAGGTGGGGTATTATACGGACTCACAAATGGTTTAACGACCTCACAAGCAGCCCGTTGGGGAAATTATCTCGGTTCCCAAATCGTCCAAATTCACGGCCCCCGCTTACCCGAATCTCAACAGGAGAAATTAAAGGAAATTATTAATTAGGGTGTGGGGTGAGGGTTCTAAGTTCTAAGTTCAGGGTTCAGGTTTCAGAGTTCAGGTTTCAGGGTTCGGGGTTATTAGCGAGCGAGGACGCTCGCACTACTCTTTGCAACTAACTGCTCCCCTGCTCCCCCTGCTCCCCTTGCTCCCCCTACTCCCCCTGCTCCCTAAAATTAAGCTTCCGCGTCCCCTTCCTCACCCCGTTCAGGACGAATAATACTGACAACCACTTGTTCAGCATCACCTGTGGCTGTGACTCCCGCAGGTAAGGTGAGTTCTCTAATATGTAGGGCTTGACCTTGATGTAAACCTGTAACATCGACATCAATGCGATCAGGAATGCTACCCGGTTCACAGTCTATTTCTAATTCCGAGAGAACGACATCTAACAGACCGCCTTCGAGTTTCACCCCAACGGGTTCACCAACGAAATGCAGAGGAATAGAAACGGTTAAACTCTCTTGTTGAGCCACAGAGAAGAAGCTCAGGTGATAGGGAAATCCTTTCCAGGGATGTTTTTGTACTTCCCGCAGCAGGGTTTTGCCACTCCAAGAGAGTTCAGGAACGTTCAGTTGAATTAAAGCATGATTCACAACGTTCCGTTTCAGGAGGGTTTCTGCGACTTTCGCCGGAATAGTAATGTTAATAGATTCGGCCCCTTGATGACCATACAGCACCGCCGGAATTAATCCTTGACGACGCAAAGCATTGGGTTTAGAGCCTTCTGGCCGTTTGTGACCTTCAATCGTAATTTCCATGACGTTTCTTGCGCTTAGAGTAAAACACTTAAAATTTTTTAGCCAAACTCTGATTATACCAAAATCATGACGTTTCAGCTAACATTTTTGCCGATACAGATAATTCCGACTGATTTTAATAGCGTTTCATCGCCCGCTCCATCGCCCTTTTATCATCCTTTTGACGAATATCTTCCCGTTTATCGTGGAGTTTTTTGCCTCGGCCAACGGCAATATCAATTTTAACTCGTCCGCCTTTGAGGTACATTTTCAAGGGAACTAACGTTAATCCCTTTTGTTCGACTTGTCCTAAGAGTTTATTAATTTCTTCTTTATGCAGCAATAGTTTGCGGGTGCGACGAGGATCATGGTTAAAATAAACGCTGGCTTTCTCAAAGGGTGAGATATGGGCGTTCAACAACCAGGCTTCACCTCCCCGAATCAAAGCATAGGCATCTTGCAGGTTAACTTTACCCGCCCGAATCGATTTGACTTCCGTTCCCTGGAGGGCAATTCCCGCCTCATACGTCTCTAAAATCTCGTAAAGATAGCGGGCTTTGCGGTTGTCGCTAACAATTTTATATCCTTCTGTGTTTTTGCTCATAGTCTTAATTTAGCAGATGATTCGGTTTAATGTCTAAGGCATGAATGATTAAGAATTACAAACAAAGGTTAGAAATCCTCTCAAATTCAACTGACTGAACGACTATATAGCAATCCTAAATAGGTTGTAATATTTTATTGTAGGGGTTGGGTCTCCCAACCCAGGCATCAAGAGGGTTGGGTCTCCCAACCCCTACAGGTTTTGATCACAAATCATTTAGACTTGCTATAGCAATTTGGGGGTTAGTCGGATTAAGGGTTATGATTAATTATAATCGTGAATTCGCCCCTACATATTTTTGAGGAATTAACCAATGGTTCAACTCAAAACAAAACTCACCCTAGAAGAATTTTTAGCCTCACCTGAAGCTAATCTTAACTATGAACTTGTTGATGGAGAAGCGATCGCAAAAATGGCACCTAAACGCTTTCACTCAAGACTGACAGGAACTCTTTTTACCCTCTTAACCCAATGGTGTCAAAATCGGGGAGAAATCGGAATTGAATGGGCAGTTATTCTGAAAAAAAATCAGCAAGATTGGGTTCCTATCCCAGATTTACTTTATATTTCCTATAGTCGTCTTCCTGCGGAACATTTCGTTGACGAAGCTTGTCCGATTCCCCCTGAATTAGTTATTGAAATTATATCTCCTGATCAAAGTTTTGGAAAGATTAGCCAGAAAGCAATCGACTATTTGAATGCAGGTGTATCTAGGGTTTGGGTGATTGATCCTAAAGATAAAAGTATTACGGTTTTTTATCCTGATACTCTCCCTCAAAGCTATAGAAATGATGACACTTTAACTGATGCTTTATTAGATGGTTTACAATTCACAGCCCAGCAAATTTTTCAACTCGCCGGAATTCCTTAATCTCTGCAAAGGCTAAAAATTTATTAGTTTTAAGTAGAGTATCGCACAAGGGCATCGGAAAAATAACACAAGCATCTAAAACAACAGTTAAACTCACGATATCTACCGAATTAAATCAAAACTGTGATCATTATAAAACCCTTCATCCTGTAAAAAAGCAGTTAATTCATTCAAATGTTGACGGCGTTTTATGTCTCGGTTTTGTTTATAATTGGCAATATCTTTGCATAAAATCTGTTGATTTGACCCAATACTAATAACGGGAATCTCTTCTTGTTCAAGTAGTGTAATTAAATAAGGACGTGATACATTTAAAAAATCAGAGGCTTCTTGTAGGGTCATGTATTGATCATCAGCAACAATTGTCACACATTTCCCTAATGCCATTGCATGAATGACTTGACGTAAGGCATAATTAACAGATTCAGGGAGTAATATTTCTTCTCCATTACTGTTAATTTTGATGGGTTGTGATTCCTTAGCATTCAGAAAATGTTCTAGCTTTTTTAAGGTTTGTTTTTCTTCTTGATCTGCGGTTAATTGCACAGAATTTTGCTCTTTTTTTAACATCATGATTACCCCCAGGGAGGAAAAATCTAAATCCTAACGGTTAATTATAACAAAAATCAATGATCAAAACAATAATTCCTAAAATAGAGTTTTGGGTCAGAAACTGGGGTCAGAAACCCGGTTTCTCAATTGATCTTTCTGTTAGTAGCAACGGTTAGGGTAGAAACCCGGTTTCTGGGTGTTGATTTCAAACTGCGATCGCTTACAATAATCAATAATATAGATTCACCTCTAAACTTCTATGTCATGGATACCGGGCTACGAGTTGCGTCAACGTCCCTATGTTATTGAAACAATTCTGGGACAAGGGGGTTTTGGGATCACCTACAAAGCCAAACATTTAACATTAAATCATCGAGTAGTTTTGAAAACCCCCAATGCGGGTCTACAAAATGACCCCGAATATCCTAAATACGTTCAACGCTTTATTCAAGAAGGTAAAACTTTAGCCAGACTTTGCCAAAACTCCCATCCCCATATTGTCCGAGTTAGTGATTTATTTGAAGAAAATGGGCTTCACTGCTTAGTAATGGATTTAATTGTGGGGCAGAGTTTATGGGAATTTGTGCAAAATAATGGTCGGTTATCGGAAGCAGACGCGGTTAATATTATTCGTCAAATTGCTGATGCTTTGGTTATGGTTCATAACGCTGGAATTATTCACCGAGACGCCCATCCGGGGAATATTATGTTAAGAAATAAAACCTCGGCGGTGTTAATTGATTTTGGACTAGCTACGGAAATTATGCCCAAAGTGATGAGTTCAAAACATCCTTTTAATGGGTACTTTGCCCCCTATGAACAATTTAAAGAAGGCAGTGGGAAACCGACGGTTGATGTTTATTGTTTAGCGGCTTCTTTATATTATGCCATTACCGGACAATTACCAACCCAATCTTTAACTCGCAAGTTGGACAATAAAGCTTTAATCCCACCTAATAGAATTGTTAAAATTAGTGATAAAATTAATGATGCTATTGTGAAAGGCTTGGGGTTAGAACCACAACAACGTCCTCAAACGATGGCTGAGTTTTGGAGATTATTAGATATTCAACCCCAACCTGTTCAGATTCCTCAGCCCAATATAGAATTAAAGTCAGCTAAAGGTGTTAATTATCGTCAATTAGAACAACTTTTGAAAGCCGGAAACTGGAAAGAAGCTGGCGAAGAAACGGCTAAAAAAATGTATGAAGTAGCCGGAAGAACAATGGAGGAATTCTTAGGACTTGGAGATATTTTAAAATTTCCCTGTGAGGATTTACGCACCATTGACCAACTTTGGGTAAAATATAGCAATGGACGCTTTGGCTTTTCGGTACAGAAGCGCATCTATCAAAGTCTGGGAGGAACCCGGAATTATGATGAGAAAGTCTGGGAAGCGTTTGCTGATCGGGTGGGTTGGCGTGTGAATGGAGACTGGTTGTGTTACAATGATCTAAAATTCAATCTCAAAGCAAATTATGGCCACCTACCGAGGGTGGAGATGTATCGTTGGGACGATTTTGAGAATGAGTTTGGAGAGGTTTGGGTTTTGGAGATGCCAGGGGAGGTATCTCTTCTCTCGCGTCGAGACTTGTAGACTGTAACATATAAGGCTTACAGATTTTCGTAAAGATTTGTGACATCGACTGAATGTAGGGGCGGGTTCCCCCGGATTTTTGTGAATAATAATTAACCTAAATAAACCCGCCCAACCCCATAATAGGAATCAATATAAACCCGGTTTTATTAACGTTAAATTTTGGTGGGGTGGGGGCGGGTTTATCAAGATTATTTGTCAGATTTGAAAGATTTTGTCGAACCCGCCCCTACGGGTTTTATTTTAATAATTGGGTTAGAAATCAATACAATTTGAAATGATAGGGTGTTAACAGAAAAGCAACGGATAAACTGACTATCTGAAGATTTTCAAGTCAATATTGATCAGAATAACCGAATCACCCTAGCATTAACAATAGGGTAAACTTATGCAGTAGAATCTAACCATCGATGAAATCAACTATTTGGGAACTCGATTTTTATAGCCGCCCCCTGCGGGACGAAGAAGGTAAGAAAGTCTGGGAAGTCTTAATCTGTGAAACCCCGCTTAATATTGAAGATCGCGCCGAGACGATGTTTCGCTACACCCAGTTTTGTCCCAGTAACCAAGTGAACTCAATTTGGTTAAAAGAAGCCATTGAAGATGCGATCGCTAAAGCCCCTAAACCCCCCTCTCGGATTCGCTTTTTCCGTCGTCCGATGGCGAATATGATTTCTAAATCCTGTAAAGAATTAGCCATTCCTTCCTATGCGAGTCGGCGTACCTATGCCCTCTATCAATGGTTACAGGAACGCATGGAAACATTCTATCCCACTTTAGAAAATTATCAAGAGGGGGCTAACCCTTCCGTTCAGTTTTTGGAGTTCCAACCTCAACCCCTTCCTGATGCTTTGCGGGGGGATAAATGGGCGTTTGTGAACTTAGAAGCCAGCGCCTTTTCTGACCTATCAGAATGGGATATTAGCTTTGGTGAAGCCTTCGGATTATCAATGGTGGGGTTAGCACCAGAAACCTCTATTCCAGGGTTAATTATTTATTCTTCTAGGGCGACTCCTTTAGCGGCTTGGATGTCAGGATTAGAGTTAGCTTATTTACGATTTGATAGCGGTTCTCGTCCTAGTTTATTATTAGAAACGGGGGAAAATGAAAGCTGGATTTTAGATAATTTAGCCGATGCTAAAACCCAAGGGGAAGCCCAAAATTTTGAAATTGCTAAACAAAAGGCTAAAAACGTGCATTTTTTAGCAGTTCAATCTGACCCTAATTCCGAATCCTTTGCCGGATTTTGGCTATTAAAAGAACTACAATTCTAATCCGTAGGGTGCGTGTGCTATGTTTACGCACCACCTTTAACCCCATGTTAAAATAAATATAGCAATCCTCAATAGGTCGTAATATTTTATCGTAGGGGTTGGGTCTCCCAACCCAGGCGCCAAGAGGGTTGGGAGGGACGCCACCCCTACAGGATTTTTCAGAAATTATTGAGGATTACTATATCCCTTATTTTTAAATGAGGATGAAACCATGAAAACCCTAGTTTCTATTCCTGAATTGACTCAAAAAAGCCAATGGCGACCTGCTACTTGGGAGGATTATTTAGGTTATGTTAATAATCGCCATTTAGACAATATTAATATTACTTTTGATCAAGGATATTTGTGGATTAATATGGGAAATGAAGGCATTAATCACTCTAATGTGAATGATTTGTTGAGTTTTTTATTTTATGTGTGGTTTTCCCGTGAACCTGGGGTATTAGCAAATTCCTTTAGTGGATGTGTTATTGAAAAACCCAACCAACGGGCGGCTTCACCGGATAAAGTATTATATATTGGTGAAAATTCCCCCAAATGGCAAGAAGGAGAACCCCGGAGAATTAATTTAGAACAATGGCGAGTTCCTGATTTAGTGGGGTAAATTTCTGATACGACTTTAGCCATTGATTTAGATGAGAAAAAACAACTCTATGCCGCATTAGGAATTCCTGAATATTGGGTAATTGATATTAGAGGAAAACGGGCGATCGCTTTTCAATTACAAGAGAATGGAAAATACCAGGAAATTAACACTTCTCTGGCGTTAAATGGCTTACCCATTGCTTTATTAGAATTAACCTTAGAACAATTAGAGAAAACCAATAATTTTAACGCTGCATTCTGGTTTTCTCAACAAATTGTTAATTTACAAAATCCCTAACAGAAACCGGGTTTCTAGGTTATTCTAACTTTTTAATAATCGTAAACCACTTAACGTGACTAATACCGTTGACCCTTCATGTCCAATGACCCCCATAGGCATATTAATGGAACCGAAAAAGTTAGAGATTAATAATAATACAATAAATGACAGAGCAAAGGCGATATTTTGTTTAATAATCCGATTAGCCCGACGACCCAGTTTAATCGCTTTTAATATCTTACCCAATTGATCCGTCATTAACACAATATCGGCTGTTTCTAAGGCTACATCATTGCCAGCACCGCCCATCGCTATGCCCACATCTGCTAAGGCTAACGCTGGAGCATCATTAATGCCATCTCCCACCATTGCAACCCCTTGATAACGGGTTTTTAATTGTCGAATAATTGTTAATTTATCCTCTGGTAATAAATTAGCATAAACCAGATCAATATTCAACTGTTGTGCCACACTATCTGCGGTTCTTTGATGATCTCCGGTTAGCATCACGACCTGTTCAATGCCAAATTTTTTCAAGTTTTTAATTAAGGTTTTCGCCTCTAAACGCACGGTATCCGCCACCGCAATTAACCCTAAAGTTTGTTGATTTTTAGCCACCCAAACCACTGTTTTTCCATCGGTTTCTAAATGATCACTAATTTCGACTAATTCAGCACTAACTTCAATATCATGTTGATGAATCCACTCTAATTTCCCCACAAAAATCTGATCCTGATCTACTTTTCCAATAATTCCTTCTCCGATTTGAGTAGCGACATTAACGGCGCTAATGCGGGGAATATTTTTTTCAAGGGCAAATTGAGCAATAGCTTGTCCAATGGGATGTTCTGAAACCGACTCCACTGCGACCGCTAATTGCAATAATTCGGTTTCTAAAACCCCTGAAATCGGAATAATATCAACAATGCTTAATTTTCCCGTTGTTAAGGTTCCCGTTTTATCAAATGCGATCGCTTTTATTCGGCCAATTTTTTCTAATTGCGCCCCATTTTTAAATAAAATTCCATGTCTTGCTCCGGTGGCTATTCCTGATAATAATGCGGGCATAATTGATGCCATCAATGCACAGGGAGACGCAACAACTAAAAAGATTAAAGCCCGATAAATCGTGGTTTCCCAATCCCAACCCAGGAATAAAGGCGGTAAAATTCCTAATGCCAGACCCATTACTATGATAACTTTAGCATAACCCCGTTCAAATTTTTCCATCCATTGTTGAGAGGGAGGGGCATCACTTTGAGCCTGTTCAACTAACTGAATCACCCGTTGAATTAAACTGCTTTCAGGGGGTTGATGAACCTTTAAATGTAAGACTCCATTTCCATTTAATGTTCCTGCAAAAACTTCATCACCAACAGTTTTATCAACCGGAATCGATTCTCCTGTAATTGCTGCTTGATTGATGGGACTATTCCCTGATAAAATAATCGCATCGGTGGGAATTCGTTCCCCCGGTTTCACTAAAATAATATCTCCAATTTTTAATTGATTGATCGGAATTTTTTGCTCCTGTTGATTGTCAATGACTGTGGCGGTATCGGGTGTTAATCCCATTAATTTATGGATATTGCGTTCGGTGTGTCCCATCGCAATACTTTCTAAGGCGCCACTGAAAGCAAAAATTAAGATTAAAATAGCACCATCAATGATTAAAAAATAATCCTGTTTCCAAACCCCTAAAATAGCGGCTCCTAAAGCAGCTACAATCATTAATAAATCAACATCAAATTGTTTTTCTTTTAGCAGTGTTTTTAACCCATGTTTCCCACTTTCATAACCACCAATGACATAAGCAATGGGTAAGACTAAAAAGGCTAACCCCAGCCAACCCATTTGTAAGCATACCCAACCTATAAACACTAAAATAGCACAAACTATCGCTGCAATCATTTCAGAATAGTGCTGAAAAAATGCACGCACAGAAATTTGGGAATTAGAACGTTGAGTCATTACAGGAGAAAAAAGAACGCTGTTTTTAGCATAAACCGTGAGTAAGAATTTTGAATTTTAGATTTGGGATGGGTTGAGTATTCACCTTTGAGGATGAGTGTTTGAAGACCATCTGGCGTTGACAACAACCTCCCAAAACCCGCCTCTGAGGATCTATGGTAAAACCCTATTGACAAAAAAATGAAAACGATTATCATTATTATTAAGCCACCCATATTCCCATGCTACCGTTGCTGGGACTGTGTTGGGCTGATGAGGTGCAAAACTGCATTGAGGACATCAAGATGAGATTTTCGGTTTACCTCCGAATGGTAATACTGTTATTGGGTATGAGTGTAATTAGTGGGTGTAACACCATTTCTACACCGAAAAATTCAGTTGAAAATAATTCTCCTGAAGTCAAAAAAATAGCAAATGAAACTGTTAATAATCCTATGGATATTACTGTTAGTATTATGCCTCAAAAATATTTTGTTGAAAAAATTGGAGGTAAGAATGTTAAAGTTAATGTTATGATTCCTCCTGGAGTTGATTTACATAACTATGAACCTAAACCTCAACAGTTACAATCTTTAAATGATGCTAAGGCTTATATTACCACTGGAATTACTTTTGAAACGGCTTGGATAGATAGAATTAAAGCCGCTAATCAAAAAATGTTAATTATAGATTCAACTCAAGGTATTGAGAGAATTCCAATGGTGGAACATCACCACGAAGGAGCAGAAAATCATCAAGCAGAAGAAACCTTAGACCCTCATATTTGGTTATCTCCTAAATTAGTTAAAATTCAAGCTCAAAATATTTATGATGGCTTAGTCAAAATTGACCCTAAACGCCAAGCCGAATATCAAGCTAACTTAAATGATTTTATCACAGAAATCGAACAATTGGATCAACAAATTAGCCAGAAATTAGCCCCCATTAAAAACCGTAAATTTATGGTTTTTCATCCCGCTTGGGGCTATTTCGCCAAGGATTATAACTTAGAACAAGAACCCATTGAAGTCGGAGGACAAGAACCTAGTGCTGCGGAATTAGCGAATTTAATTTCTGAAGCCAAACAAGAGAATATTAAAATTATTTTTACTCAACCAGAATTTAGTCCCCGTTCTGCGGAAACCATCGCTAAAGAAATCGGAGGAAAAGTTATTTTTGTTAGTGATTTAGATGAAAATTGGTCTGATAATTTACTAAAAGTTTCTGAAACCTTATCTCAAAGTTTAAACCCGTAATTTATTTTAATTTAGCCATGATTTCTATTCCTAATTTTACCTTTACATCCGTGTCAAATTCCCAAAAGTTATCCCCAAACCCTGATCAGAAAAATGAAGTCATCCGTTTAAACCAAGTTTGGGCGGGTTATGATCCTCATGAACCAATTTTAGAAGCGATTAACTTAACGGTTCATGAATTAGATTTTTTAGGATTAATTGGCCCTAATGGTGGGGGAAAAACCACATTAATTAAAGTGCTTTTAGGGTTACTTAAACCGTTCAAAGGGGATGTTAAAATCATGGGTCGTTCTGTTCCCCAAGGTCGGCGTTATTTGGGTTATGTTCCTCAAAGTTTAGAATTTGATCGCAATTTTCCCGTCCGGGTGAATGAAGTGGTGAGAATGGGACGTTTAGGAAAGCGTTCTTTATTCCAACCCTATACGAAAAAAGATGAAGAAATTGTGATTCAGGCTTTAGAAAAAGTAGAAATGTTAGACTTAAGAAATCGCCCCATTGGGGAATTATCGGGAGGACAACGACAACGGGTTTATATTGCGAGAGCGTTAGCTAGTGAACCCCAAATTTTACTTCTCGATGAACCCACCGCCAGCGTTGACCCCAAAATGTGCAGCAGTATTTATGAATTATTGATTAAACTGAATGAATATATGACGATTGTAATGATTACCCATGATATTAATACGATGTCTTCCTATGTCAAAACTGTCGGATGTTTAAATCGTCGTTTACACTATCATGGAGAACAACATATCACCCCGAAAATGTTAGAACAAACCTACAGAAATACAGGAGATAGGAGTTAGGAGTAGGGGAAGCTAGGGAAGTGCGAGCGTCCTCGCTCGCTAACAGTCAACAGTCAACAGTCAACTATTTTTAATTATTTAATTCATCGGCTTTTCGTTGGGATTGTTCTTGATTTCGGCGATATAATGCGGCTCGATTTTGGGCTGTTGCATAGCGTTCAAAATCGGGAGATACTTCCGCCATATAATCAGCAGCTTGCTGCCATTTTTGAGCGATTTCTAACCATTCTTGACGGGTATCAGCCACTTTTCCCTCGGCGGCGGCTTCAGTAGCCAGTTTCACCCCTTGGGTAAATTGTTCTTTTGAAGATAAAGGTTGGACAGGGGAAGGGGATACTTCAACATTGTTTTTTTTGTTAGATTGTAAGGCATTGAATAATTGAAATTGTAACTCATTGTACAGAAAAAATCCCATTAATCCTAATACTAAACTCACAGCAACAGCCACGATTAAATTCAGTGGAAATTGACGTTTTTCTGGCTGGTAAATTAAGGGTTGGTTATTGAAAATAGGGGAATTATTTGTATAATTTTGAGATGGAGATCCCTTAAAACACTGTTTAAAAATATTCGGTTTTTTGAGAATAATATCTTCTGACCACAGCAATTGATTTTCAGGATCTTGGGTAATATTTTCTAACCACAGTAATTGCTGTTCTTTGAGGATGCGACTATTAATTCGGACTCGACGAATATTTCGAGGTGAAATTGACTCTAAAATTTCACGGATGTTGGTAACAATAGTTGATTTGTCTAAAGATTCAGGATTTTTAGCCTCACAAAGCAGTTGCAAAACATTATTGGTAAAAACGGCACGAGTTCTTACCCCTAAATCAGTCATTTGTTGATTAATGATTTGAATGATGGCTGCAACACGACCATTGTGGGCTTGTTTAGCAATGTCATTCATTGAATTTGACATATAATTTTGACTGTTGACTGTTGACTGATTACGAATTACGAATTACGAATTACGAATTACGAATTACGAATTACGAATTACGAATTACGAATTACGAATTACGAATTACGAATTACGAATTACGAAT
>CAITND010000064.1 GCA_903893625.1 uncultured Oscillatoriales cyanobacterium | reverse complement strand
CTGTTCCCTGTTCCCTGTTCCCTGTTCCCTGTTCCCTGTTCCCTGTTCCCTGTTCCCTGTTCCCTGTTCCCTAGTGCGTAGCGCTATATAACAAAGTTGTTGCGATTCAGCGCGATTTTGGTAGTTTAATGATAATAGATGGTGCGTGTGCTTTGCTTACGCACCCTAAAAGTTTATCATGTAATATTACATCAAAATTATTGGATTTTAACGTTTAATTGATAACTAGCATTCCCACGAGTTCCTCCAACAACAATTTCATAATTTCCGGTTGCGGGTAATTTCAAACTAGACTGGGTGGCTTCTGTTTTCAAAACCTGCCCATTGGGGGCAATAATATCAAAAACAGCGTTATTTTCTAAAGCGGTAATTTTAACATCCATTCTCTGCCCTTGGTTGGCTTTTAATAAATAAATATCTCGACTCCCTCGAACAACAGATTGACTAACAGTGGCTGAATTTTTGCCCGGTGCGAAACGAATTTGAGACACCAAACAAGGTTGTTTTTGATAAACGACCCGTCCGGTATTCAGAGAATCGGCTGTTAATGTCCAGGTTTCTTTGGTTTTTTGGGTATCTAACTCAATTTTTGTGGTAATATTTAAGATTAATTTATTGCCATTTTTTGTTCCTTGTAACGTTTGAGTATAGGACGTATAATAGGATGCTTTTTCATTATGAATTGTTGCTTCCACTCGACCTGTAACTTGATTATTACTATCAATATAAATCCGGGCGATGGAGTCCATATTATCATTAGCAACGGAAAAACAATAGCCTTGAATTGAGGAAGATGGTCTGGAATTTTGAGCGAGTTTTAGGGGAGAATTAGACATAACGGAAGCTACAGGATTAACCTGGGGTGTAACATTCAGGAAAGTTCCGACAATTGCCACAAATCCTAATATTTTCATCATTATTTTTACCTGGTTAACTGTTGACTGTTGACTGTTGACTGTTGACTGTTGACTGTTGACTGTTGACTGTTGACTGTTGACTGTTGACTGTTGACTGTTGACTGTTGACCATTACCAATTCGTAATTCCCAATTCGTAATTCGTAATTCGTAATTCGTAATTCGTAATTCGTAATTCCCCGATTACTGACATAACGTTCGGTCTTCGGGGCTGACCATTGAATTTGTTTTTAAATAATTCTGTACCCATTTACAAGCATAAGCGAATTCGTTCAAGGTTAAAACTTGATGTAAATCCCATAACATCACCGTTTTATCCGCACTAACAGAAGCAATTGTTTGACCATCGGGACTAAATTTAACATTGTAGACTTCATCATCATGACCATTCAAAGTTTTAATTAAAGTACCATCAAGTTTCCAGAGTTTAATAGTTTTATCCTGACTTACGGACGCCAATAACTTTTGGTCAGGACTGAAAGCGACGGCCATCACATTTGCGGTGTGTCCCTTGAAAGTATTTTCATAAATAAAGGATTTAAGCGATTGATTCCAATGCCATAATTTTACCGTTTGATCTCGACTGGCGGAAGCGAGAAATTGTCCATCGGGACTTAAATCTAGTCCCCAAATCCCATCTTGATGACCAATTAATGTTTGTAATAATTGACCGTTAAATCCCCAGAGTTTAATTGTATTATCATCAGAACTCGAAGCAATCCATTTCCCCTCTGGCTGAATTGCAATTCCCCAAACCTGACCACTATGACCCCTAAAAGTTTGACGAAGTTTGCCATCAATACCCCAAATTTTAACCGTTTTATCCCAACTCCCAGAAACAATTGATTGATTGTCAGGACTAAACTTGACACCCCAAACTCCCCAGTTATGTTTCAGAGTTTTATCGGGATGGAAGGTAAACAGTCCCGTCTGAGTTTTGTGCCAAAGTTTAAGGGTGCTATCATCGGAGGTTGAGGCTAACCGTTGACCATCGGAACTAAACTGAACTTGATTCACCCGCCAATTATGTCCGGTCAGAGTTTGTAATAATCGCCCTTTCGTTGTCCACAATTTAATTGTCCTGTCCAAGGAAGAGGAAGCAATAGTTTGACCATCGGGACTAAAGGCCACTCCCCAAACGGTATCTTGATGACCAATTAATGGCATCACCAAAGAATATCCTGTTTTCGAGAGTTTAACGCTTTTATCCCAACTCGCGGAAGCAATAGTTTGACTATCGGGACTGAAAGCAACCGCACTTACTTCTCCCTGATGCTGCCATAATGTTTTATAGGCGTTATACAAGGAAGTGGTTGGATCTTTTCGCCAAAGTTGAATTTGTTTATTCCGAATCGCCCCGGCCAAAAATTTGCTATTGGGACTAAATGCCACACCCCAAACTTCATCCTCAAAGGGGCCGAAGGTATTGATTAACTTCCCCTCCCGACTCCAGAGTTTAATAGTTTTATCCCGACTAGCGGAAGCCAGGGTTTGACTATTGGGACTCCAAGCCACAGCCATAACTTCAGCTTGATGTCCGGTGAGGGTTTTTAACAGAGTGCCATCGGATTTCCAGATTTTAATCGTATGATCAGCACTCCCAGAAGCAAATCTCTGACCATCGGGACTAAAGGCAACGGTTTTAACTTTGTCAGGATGGCCGGCGATGGTTTTTAACAGTTTCCCCTCTATTGTCCACAATTTAAGGGTGTTATCAAAACTGGAGGAGATCAGTTTATCTTCAGTGGGACTGAAACTCACCGCCATCACAGCCTCTTGATGTCCCGTTAGGGTTCTTAAATAAGTACCATCGGTGTTCCAGAGTTTAATAGTTTTGTCGTAACTGACTGAGGCGAGAAGGGGACGACGGGGACTGAAGGCGATGCTGATAATTCCATCCTGATGTCCGATCAGGGTTTTAACCAATGAACCATCGGGTTTCCAAAGTTTAACCGTTTTATCCTGACTTCCAGAAGCAATTAAATCTCCTTTGGGACTAAACTCTACCGAATGGATAAGACTGGTATGCCCCAATAGTTGATTATATTCTTGAATTCCATAAACGGCTTTTTGCAGTGTCAGTTGCACATTCTGGCGGGTTTCGGGATCAACATTGGCTAGGGTTTGCAATTTTCGATAGGCTTTGATCGATTGAATTAAGGCTTCAAATCGTTGATTTAGGGCAAATAGGGCATCTGAAGATTGACTTAAGGCTTTAATTTCGTTGGTTTTTGCTTGTTGTTCATTCACTCGCGCTTGACGATATTGAAACCAACTTATTCCACTTAATCCCATCGCAATCACGAAGGCAATACTAACAGATAGAAGTAGAAACCGTTGCAGTTTTGCGGTTTGTTTTTCTTGGATAAGTCGGGCTTCTACTTCGCGGATTCTGGCAGCTTCTAAACCTTGTTGAACTTCCCTTCGGTCTAATTCTTCACTTTGGGCTAAAAATTGATAATCTAAATCACTAATACTGCGACCACTTGACCAATTTTGGGCTTCTTTTAAGGCTTGTCCGCGTAATAGTCGGGAAGAATCTTGTTGGTTAGATTGTACCCAGGCATCAAAAGCTTGAGAATAGGGCCGCAGGGTACTCAATTGTTGGGCTACCCAATCTAAATCAAAGACTTCTTGATAAATTCGATTTTTCACCCGGAGAACGCCTCCTTTTTTGACAACTAAACCGGATAAAATTAGTTCTGATTGTTCGTTACTATCATCGGATTCAACTTCTAATCCTTGGAGGATATCTTGATAAATTCCTAAAATTCTTCCGAGGCGATATTGATTATATTCAATACGGTTACGGATAGTTCTTAAATGTTCGGGTTCGTCTTGGGATTCCCATTTATAAATAATATGCGATCGCACTAAAGATTCAACCCAAAATCCTTCTGTTCCGGGGGGAATTGTTAAAACATCGTTGATCGTTTCCTCGACAGACTGGAAAACCAGTTGACATAATTTTTGAGTTAAAAAAGGTTGTCCTCCTGTCCAATTTATAATCGCCCGCATCACGGCAGTAGGATTAGTGATTTTCTGTTCTAAGCATTGAATTAAAGGTTGAACTTCATTGAGAGTAAAGCCTTCTAATTCAATAGCTTTACCAATATTAAAGGGGGTACGACTGCGATCGCAAATTAAATCGGAAGGGGTAGCAACCCCAAATAAAGCAAAGCTAATACGGTTATATTCAGGATTAATTGCCCGTTGATTATAACAAAATCGAATCAAGGCAAAAAAATCATCAACTTTAAAATTTAAACTCAAAATACTATCAATTTCATCGACAAAAATAATTAATTTATCGTCAGGAAATTGAGTTAATAAAATATCTTCTATAAAATTACTTAATCGTTGAATCACTGAAACGTCTTCTTCATCTTTCCACCAATTTTTTAAGTTAAATTTTCCTAAAAGATTAAATCCTCGCCATAACTCGCTGACAATTCCTTTATACCATTGTTGGGCAGTTACCATTTCACTGCCAATACGAGTCATATCTAAGGTTGTACATCGAAATCCTTCTTGTTGTAAACGATAACGAGTTTTGACCAGTAAGGAGGATTTTCCCATTTGTCGAGAATTTAAAACATAACAAAAATGCCCTTGTTGTAATTGAGAATACAGATCAGAATCCGCTTTTCTAACTACATAAGTGGGAGCATCTTGAGCTAAACTTCCCCCAATTTGATAAGCAGAATAAATCATGTAGTTTTACAAGTTTTACAAGTATTTGGCGAATATAATTCGCTACTACACAGCTAAGTCCACCTGCGTGGACTAAGAGAAAATTCAGGTTTCTAACCCACGAAGGTGGGTTTTGTCTGTGTAGACGCGATTTCCAATCGCCAGGGATAGGTTAGGGCTCATCCCAACAACCAAATTAATCAAGCAACGGATATACTAAAACAACTCTTAGTATATCCGTTGCTTGATCCTATTTTTCAGTTATGGAATAGTTAACCGATTGAGTAACATCACGGCATTCTACATCATGCCCATACCGCCCATACCGCCCATACCGCCCATACCACCCATACCATCCATATCGGGCATTGCGGATTTCTTCTCTGGTTTTTCCACAACTAAGGCTTCAGTTGTTAATACTAATCCCGCAATAGAAGTGGCATTTTGTAGCGCGGAACGCACCACTTTTGCGGGGTCAATAATTCCAGAAGCAATTAAATCTTCATAAGTTCCCGTTAAGGCATTATAACCGATATTAAACTCAGTATTGCGGACATTTTCCACCACAACAGCACCTTCCGCTCCAGCATTACTGGCAATATAATATAAAGGAGCTTCTAGGGCTTTAGCAATAATTCCTGCCCCAATTTTTTCCTCATCACTGAGTTGGGATTTAATTTCATCGACTTTTTTCGCCAGATGAATTAAAGTCGTACCACCCCCAGGAACAATTCCTTCTTCTACGGCGGCTTTTGTCGCATTTAGAGCATCTTCAATCCGCAATTTGCGAGATTTCATTTCCGTTTCAGTGGCAGCCCCAACTTTAATTACAGCGACACCACCCGCTAATTTAGCAATCCGTTCTTGGAGTTTTTCGGCATCATATTCAGAGTCGGTTTCTTCCAACTGACGGCGAATTTGTTCAACCCGTTTTTTCACATCGGCTTGAGTTTTGCTATCAGCAACAATAATCGTATTGTCTTTTTCAATGGTAATTTTGCTGGCGGTTCCTAACATATCCAAAGAAACGGTATCTAAACTTAATCCCACTTCTTCAGAAATTAATTGTCCGCCCGTAAGAACGGCAATATCCTGTAACAGAGCTTTACGACGATCACCAAAACTAGGGGCTTTAATGGCAGCTACATTTAACACCCCTCTGGCTTTATTCACCACCAGAGTTGCTAAGGCTTCCCCATCAATATCTTCAGCAATAATTAACAGAGGTTGACCAGAACGGGCGATTTTTTCCAAGACAGAAACTAAGTCCTGAATCGAACTAATTTTTTTATCGGTAATTAGGATTCTGGCGTTAGAAAATTCTACAACCATCCGTTCATTATTGGTGATAAAATAGGGAGAAATATACCCCCGATCTAGTTGCATTCCTTCCACCACATCTAATTCTGTGGTAATGGATTTGGATTCTTCAACGGTAATCACCCCATCTTTGGTGACTTTTTCCATCGCTTGGGAAATCATTTGACCGATTTCTTCATCGTTTCCGGCGGAAATTGTCGCTACTTGGGCGATCGCATCCCCTTCAACGGGTTTAGCAACAGCTTGAATTTCTTGGACTAAAATCTGGGCGATTTTTTCCATTCCCCGTCTGATGGCGACGGGATTGGCCCCAGCAGCGACGTTTTTTAACCCTTCATGAATCATGGCTTGGGCTAAAATGGCGGCGGTGGTTGTCCCGTCTCCGGCGACTTCATTGGTTTTGGCAGCGACTTCCTGCATCAGTCGGGCGCCTGTATTTTCTAGGGGGTCAGACAGTTGGATTTCTTTAGCAACGGTAATGCCGTCATTGACAATTTCTGGAGCCCCAAATTTTCTCTCTAATAACACATTTCGACCTTTAGGGCCAAGGGTGACTCGCACCGCATCGGCTAAGGCATTGACGCCTTTTTCTAAGGCTTTACGAGATTCTTCACCAAACGAAACAATTTTAGCCATCTTACAATATCATTAATCACCAATAGCCAACTTTAGCACTCAAGTGTTCCGAGTGCTAGTTCGGAAATCCGTCATGATCAGTAGGATGGGCTCCGCCCATCAAACCCAAGAGTATTAATCTAGCCAATTTTCAAGCTGTAAATTTGAAATATCAATAAAATGACGAGTATTATTTGTAACAATAATATCTCCTCGTGATCGAGCGATCGCTGCAATTATAGCGTCGATTTCTCCCGTAGGTTTCCCTTGTTTTCTAAGTTCTCCTTGAATTTTACCAAATTCAACGGCAGCCTGTCGTTCAAAGTCAACAATCAGTGGAATTAAATTTAAAAACTGGTTAATTCTCGTCAGATTTTGTTCTGTTTTTTGAGAACAGTAAGCACCCTTATAAAGTTCTGCAATGACAATAGTAGGCACATAGCATTGAGCATATTTTTGATAAAATATTGTTACAACTTTAGAGTTAAGGTTATTAATTCCTATACAAATATTAGTATCTAGTAAATACACAATCAAAAAATCCTATAGTTAGGGGCTATAATTCAAGTTCACGACCTAAATAACAATGACGTTCTTGATCAATTTCTTCCATAATTTGTAAAAAATCCTCTTTTCCCTCCCAAGGAGTCGCTAAAAATTCTTTCATCTGATTCAATTGATCTTCTAGGGTAATGTGTTGTATCGATGCTGTTTGATTCATCTCAGAATCTCCTTCTCGTATTTTTCGAGCAATCTGTTCTAATAACCAAAGTTTCTCATTGATGGATAAATTATTGACCGATTTTTCTATTTCTAGTAATTGCGGTGAGATCATATTCAATCTGTCCTTTAAATCTGGATAGGTTTAACGGTTGATATGAATTATAACAGTTAAATTGTCTCCTTTGTTTTAGGGAGTCACAGCGATCGCCGTTTGTTTGCGAGACTGGAGGCGATCGCTTTTGATTTTCTCTTATGCTATGATGTAATTACATCATTTGTCAAGTATGGGTTTAGTTAGAGTCAAAGTTAAAGAATTAGCAGAGGAGAAAGGCTGGACACTGAAGGAGGTTTCTGAGCGTTCTGGCGTGATTTATAGCACCGTCAGAAGTTATGCTCGACGTTCTGGGATGGCAATGGTTGATTTTACGGCATTACACAAATTAGCAAGAACATTTGATGTGATGATTGAAGATTTAGTAGAAATTATAGAAGAATAAAATTGTCATTTTGTGAGGTCTAGGAAACTTGTCTAAACCTCTAACCCCTTAGCTTTCGCCACCGCGCATCCACGCCCCGTCCTACACATTCTATTCTTCCCTCATCCCGTTCTTGACGTAAAATCCGACGAATTAAATCAACAGAAACCACCGGACAACGCTGCTGTAATTCTCGGATAGAAAACTCCCAAGGTAAACTTTCAATTCCCTGTAAAACCATAGCCGTTTTTGTTCCTTTTGTTGCCTCAATCATCCCCACCCGTTGCTCAAATTCTCGATAAGCTCCTAATAACATTACCCCTAAAAAATACTCCCACCAAGGCAATAAACAATGGGTGCCTTCATGCCAATTTTGCGAAGATTGGTATAACGCCTCATAATAACCTTCTTTTGTCCGTTCTACAATCTGTTCTAAACTAATAAATCGCCCCACTTCATAACCAGCTTTATACAACAATAATAAGGTTAATAATCTTGCCATTCTTCCGTTACCATCCAGAAACGGATGAATACACAAAAAATCGAGAACATAACTCGCAATTAATAGCAAGGGTTCAACTTCACCCTGATTCCAAAACTGATTAAATCGCTGGTGTAACTGTTCCATTGCTGCGGGTGTCGCATAAGCAGCAACGGGAGTAAATCGGATGACCTGCTGACCATCGGTTGTTGTTGCGGTAATTTGATTTTCTGTTGTTTTCCAATGTCCTCCTAAACCGACTGTAAATTGATATAAATCCCGATGAAACTGTAAAACAATATTGGGAGTAAAGGGAATATAATCATAACTCGCGTGAATGGTATTTAGCACATCCCGATACCCGGCAATTTCCTGTTCTGAACGATCTCTTGGTGTTGTGCGTTCCGTGACTAATTTACGAATTCGCCCCTGGGGAACTGTAATTCCTTCAATCCGGTTAGAAGACTCGGTACTTTGAATTATCGCAGTTTGTCGCAACGTTTCCAACACCTGGGGCGACTGTTGCTGGTATAACTCCTGTTTCCCTTTATATTCCCCTATCAGGCGAATTGTCTGAAGCAGTTTTTGGGTAATCGGTTGCTGATTGAAAAAGGTCAGTTCAAAAGATTGCATAGATAAAAAGCACTGCTTTATGCTTATGGAGTCGCTTCTTTCTATTATATAAGTATTTTTAATATAGGTACTCTATAGTCTAATAGTACCTATTTAAAGGGAATTGTACCTAATTCCATATTATCTCTGAAAGGATGGATTACAATTAAGACCGTACCTTGAGGTTGGAAAACAGGTATGAATACGATAGATAATTCCCCAATAGAGGATAGTTCATCATCAGTTGCAATATCTGTAACAGAGTTACAACGCCAGCTTAGTGAGTCACTCCAGCAGCTATCACCAGAACGCTTACAGGTACTTGCTGATTTTGCGGCTTACTTGGCAAATGCTGAAAGCGAAGCGGCAACCCAGGAACTCTTGGCAATTCCTGGTTTGTTAGAACGAGTTAAACAAAATCAAGCAACCCCTAAAACCCATTACGCAAACTGGAGAAGTATTCGCTCTGATGTATGAAGTTCTCCTCCATCCTGATGCTCAAAAAGTGTATGCTAATGCTGATAAAGCTCTAGCGAAGAAAATTGCCCGATGTTTGCAGCAGCTAGAGCAAAGTCCTCGATCACACCCGAATATTAAAGCTCTCAAGGGAGATTATGCAGGGTTCTATCGCTACCGAATCGGGGACTACAGGGTCATTTATTCGGTAGAAGATCAACGGGTGCAGGTGTTTGTTATAGCGATCGCCCATCGCAGTCAAGCCTATGAACCGTGAAATGCAAACTCCTCAATAATGATAATTGTGGGAATGCTAATCGCCAGGCTCAAACTACCTGCCAACTTAATGTCAACTGAAAACAACAAGATGATTGTTGGAATAATTAGCTCTCCACCTGCGACTCCCAGCATACTGCTGAATATGCCAATTACGATTCCTGCTAAAAACCCAAAGCTAATTCTTAAAAGGCTCGGCAATTGAAAGCTTTCAAGGCTAAAGATGAAATAGTGCCCTATTAGCACAACGCTCAAAAAAATCAGAAAAACTACTATAGCAATCCTATTTGAGTTGTGTTCAAAATTTAGGCTTAAAAGGGAACAGGGAACAGGGGTAATACTTCTGGTTGTTTCATATCAGTATTAAAATGTTACAACCTATTTAGGGTTGCTAT
>CAITND010000063.1 GCA_903893625.1 uncultured Oscillatoriales cyanobacterium | reverse complement strand
TGGAAGATTTGAATGTTTCAGGAATGATCAAAAATCGCAAATTGTCCCGTGCTATTAGTGATTTAGGCTGGCAGTATTTTAGAACTATGTTGGAGGCTAAATCGGTAATGTACGGGCGTGATTTTCGAGTAATTGATAGATGGACTCCAACTTCTCAAACTTGCTCTTGCTGTGGTTTTCGCGGTAGCAAAAAAGAGCTAAATGTTAGAGAGTGGATTTGTTTGAATTGCGGCATTTCTCATGATCGAGATGTTAACGCCGCAGTAAATATTTTAGTCGCCGGAGGGCTTTCGGAGACTATAAACGGACGTGGAGGAAAGCAGAAGACCACTAATATTTGTGGCAGCATCCAACGAAGCGTCAACCCACCAGAATTTCAGCAGTTGTCAATTTTTGACCTGCTTAAATAGATGGAATCCCCGTCCGTTCACGGTGGGGAGGATGTCAAATAGCATATTTTTTCGCATTTGAAGCGGGAAGGCAGCGAGTGAATGCAGATTACTTTTTTAGGGACGAGTTCTGGAGTTCCGACGCGATCGCGCAATGTTTCTAGTATAGCTCTGCGTTTACCGCAACGGGCTGAGATTTGGCTATTTGATTGTGGGGAAGGGACGCAACATCAATTCCTTCGGAGTGATTTAAAAGTCAGTCAAATTAGTCGAATTTTTATTACTCATTTACACGGAGATCATATTTTTGGATTAACAGGATTATTAGCCAGTTGTGGGTTAGCCGGAAATGCCAAACGCATTGATATTTATGGGCCGTCAGGATTATCAGACTATTTACAAGCCTGTGTTCGCTATTCTCAAACCCATTTTTCTTATCCGGTTAAAGTGCATACTATTGAACCGGGGATGATATTTGAAGATGAAGAATATCAAGTGGTTTGTGGTTATTTGAAACATCGGGTAACAGCCTTGGGTTATCGGATTATTGAAAAGGATAAACCGGGACGATTTGATGTAGAAAAAGCCCAAAAATTAGGCATTCCACCAGGGCCGATTTATGCTCAATTAAAACAAGGACAAACTGTTACCCTTCCCGATGGTCGTACTATTCGGGGTACAGAACTTTGTGGAGTCCCCCAAATCGGTCGTAAATTTGTTTATTGTACGGATACGGTTTTTTGTGAAGGGGCGGTGGAATTAGCCCAAGATGCGGATGTTTTAGTGCATGAAGCGACCTTCTCCCATCAAGATGCAGAAATGGCTTTTCAAAGATTACATTCCACGTCAACAATGGCGGCACAAGTAGCATTAGCCGCCGGAGTTAAACAGTTAATCATGACCCATTTTAGCCCCCGTTATGCCCCCGGAAATGCGATTGTTTTGGACGATTTATTAACAGAAGCCAGAGCAATTTTTCCCAATACCAATATGGCTTATGATTTCCTGACCAATGAAATTCCCCGACGTTCCTAACTTCGTAGTCAGCCCTTCAGGGCTGTCTTCATTTTCTCGTCTTCATTGAGAGGGGTTTTTGATGGGTTTTGAGAGGACAGAGAGACAAGTTAGACTTAAGATAGTTGACATCGGACTAGCGGTTAGCTTAGTCTAAAATCTAGTATTCCTCAATAAGAATGCTATAATCAAATAATCATCTATGTTTGCTTATCTGTATATCCGGTATGCTCGGAAAGTTACAAATCACTCAATTAGCATTTGTTATTCTGGCTAGGAATCATAATCCTAGTTTGCTAAATCCTGATTTTTTGAGAATTAATAAAATTGTTAATGCAGACTGGGCGGTTACTTCTCCAGTTTTTACTACGGATATCATTTCTCAGATCGTTTATAAAAACGGTGTAACGATTATTATTCAACCTGATAAAATATCTTTTGAACAATTAATTGAAGGAGAATATTATGAAAATAAGGTGCTTCTTCAAGATGTAGTTCTAAGATATTTAGAAGTTTTTCCCCATATTAATTATGATGCCCTGGAAATTAATCCAAAAGGTCATATTGAGTTTCAATCTCAAGAAGAATTAGATCATTATATCTCTGATTACTTATTAAGACCTGGAGATTGGAAAAACTTCTTAAATAAAAAACCCTCATTATCAGCCACTTTAATCTATTCCTTTGAGGATTCTCAGATCAATATTTCTATCGATCCCGTCTTAGTTTATGATGATCAAAAAGCAACTGAAAAAAAACTAGGAATTCTATTTGCTGGCAATATTTATCGAGAGTTGAACCTAGATCATAGCTCAGAAGATAAGTTAAAACCTCTTAAAGAAAAGGTATCTCTTTGGTCTGACGATGTGAATCGTTACATTTCATTAGTTAATGATTGTTTATTAAATGAGGAGAAATAATTGCTATGACGACAACTTATGAATCCCCAAAAACCAGCTTCAATAATCATAATCCCATAAACGATTTTGATGCTAATCATGAAGGGCGATTAATTCCAAAGTACAGAGTTTTGTCTAGAGGTTCTCAATTTATTTTTGATCAGAAAACTCAGATAATTAATAGTTGTCAATCATCAAATTTTAACAAATCTTTTCAATATCTTGCCGAGCTAAAAGTTATTGATCCTGATTTGGATGATGAAGATGAAGTCTTAATTCCGTCAGATTATGCTTTTTCAGAGTCATTTAAGTTACTATTTCAACTGTATGATCGTTTAAAAAAAGATTTTCGAGTTTTTCCTTATTGTTTTTCTTCTCTGGAAAGTCGAGGGGGAGTTCATTTAATTTGGGATAATCAGGAGTTTAATAAAAAAGTCTGGGTAAAAATTCCTGTTAGTTCTCAATTTCAAAGTTCCGTTTATTATCGTCAAGGCGAAGACAGCGAATTGATTAAAAATCCCTCTTTTGATCAAGTTTATCAACTGCTTCTTTGGCTATCGACTGACCGATCTATTAATGATTTGTAAGTTAATCAATTAGGTGATTAAGCTCTTGTGAATGAGTTATCTAACGACATTTTATTGTATCGGGCTATTTCTAAGAAAAGATGGATTGATCCTGAAAATGGAGTAATTCAGCCAGTCGCTTTTGAGTTACGCTTTAGACAGAAAACTCAACAATATGAAAGGGGAGTATCTTGTGATTTGACACCAAACCTATGCTATCAATATATTGATAAATGTTTTGGAATTATTGAATTATCCGTTGGTGATGTTAGAGCATTGGGGCTGGAGGTAGATAATGATCATGATTCTCATGTCAATATTATTAATTTTCCCAATCCTGATCTTGAAGAAAAAGAATATGAATTAATTTTAGATAAGTTGGCACAAAAAGCGCGTTTATATCAGAATTGGTTAGACAACCCTCGCAGCCGTTGACTAAATTCCGCAGCATAGGCTCGGTAATCTTCTTGACATCGGTAACTTAGGTGTTTTTGAGTCCCAGGGGTCAAACGTCCCTCGTTTTTAGATAAAATGTCTTCATTTCCCTATTAAAAATAGAAACTGGGTTTTTGATTCAAACTGGATTTTTACCCTGAATATTTGTTGAAAAACCCGGTTTTTGTGGTGTGTGCGCTGTTGCTTACACCCCTACAAAACAGTAGAAAAAACTGCTCTAGTGGATTAATACTAAAGCAGTTGTTAACTTACACCACTTTTAAATCTGTTGATTCCCTAAAGGGAGGCTTCCATCTCAGCAATATCCAAAGTTGTCCTCAACACCGAATCTGGATTTAAACTGATGGAATCTATTCCTAATTCCACTAAGAAACGAGCAAATTCAGGATAATCACTCGGCGCTTGACCACAAATTCCAATTTTACGATTGTATGCTTTAACAGTTGCGATCGCCATTTCAATCATCCGTTTGACGGCTTCATCTCGTTCGTCAAAAATATGGGCTACCAAAGCAGAATCTCGATCTAATCCTAACGTTAATTGGGTTAAATCATTCGATCCAATTGAGAAGCCATCAAACACTTGACAAAACTCATCCGCCATTAAAACATTACTGGGTAATTCACACATCACATAAACTTGTAAGCCTTGTTGACCCCGAACTAATCCGTGTTTTGCCATTTCTGCTAACACTTTTTGTCCTTCTTCCGGTGTCCGACAAAATGGAATCATTGGGATCACATTGGCTAACCCCATTTCATTTCTTACCCGTTTTAAGGCTTGACATTCTAAGGCAAATGCTTCTTGATATTTCGGATCATAATATCGAGAAGCACCTCGCCAACCAATCATCGGATTTTCTTCAATGGGTTCAAATTGCCGACCCCCTAATAAATTCGCGTATTCATTACTCTTGAAATCGCTCATCCGTACAACAACAGGATTAGGATAAAATGCCGCCGCAATTATACTAATTCCATGAGCAAGTTTATCCACAAAGAAATCTGGTTTATGGTCATAAAGTTCTGTTAATTGGGCAATTTTTTGTTTAACGGTTTCATCTTGTAATTGATCAAAATGAATTAACGCTAAGGGGTGAGTTTGGATATGATTGGCAATAATAAATTCTAACCGAGCTAACCCTACACCGTCATTAGGAATGGCTGACAATTTAAACGCTTCTTCCGGGTTTCCCACATTCATCATAATTTTAGTCTGGGTTTTAGGAAGATGGTCTAAAACCGTTTCTTCAACCATAAAAGCAACTAACCCTTGATAGACTTTTCCTTCTTCCCCTTCAGCACAGGAAACCGTAACTAGATCTCCGGTATTCAAGACTTCTGTTGCGTTAATACATCCAACAATTGCCGGAATTCCTAACTCCCGTGCAATAATTGCCGCGTGACAAGTTCTTCCCCCAGAGTTGGTAATAATTGCACTAGCTTTTTTCATAATCGGTTCCCAGTCGGGGTCAGTTTTATGCGAGACTAATACATCTCCCGCTTGAAACTGATCCATATTTTTAACGCTAGTCATTACCCGGACTTTTCCCTGTCCAATTTTATCCCCAACTGCCCGACCAGTCAATAATACTCGACCTTTGCCTTGTAATTTATAATGTTGTAAAACCCGACCTGTTTTTTGAGATTGTACCGTTTCTGGGCGAGCTTGAACAATAAATAATTCTCCGGTTAAGCCATCTTTTGCCCATTCAATATCCATCGGAGAATAGCATTGTCGCACTTGAGAATAGTGATCTTCTATCATCACTGTCCATTGAGCTAATTTCAGGATTTCATCGTCGGAGAGGGCATATTTTTTCTGTTCAGAAATCGGAACTTCTACGTTTTTGGTTTTCTGTCCCAGTTCATACACCATTTTAATCGCTTTTGTGCCTAAGCGTTTCTCTAAAATAGGTTTGAATCCTTCCCGTAATGTAGGTTTAAAAACCAGATATTCATCGGGATTCACTGCACCTTGAACCACATTTTCTCCTAACCCGTAAGCAGCCGTAATTAAGGCAGCATTTTTAAACCCAGTTTCGGTATCAATGGAGAACATCACCCCCGATGTGGCTAAGTCAGAACGTACCATTTTTTGAATGCCAACGGAGAGGGCAATATTAAAATGATCAAACCCTTTAATGGTACGATATGAAATAGCACGATCGGTAAAAATAGAAGCAAAACATTGACGAGTTGCATCTAAGACGGCTTTGGCTCCTTTAATATTTAAGTAGCTTTCTTGTTGACCTGCAAAACTAGCATCGGGTAAGTCTTCGGCGGTTGCAGACGAACGCACCGCGACATCGGTATTTCGACCATAGCGATCGCCAAGTTTTTGATAGGCTGATACAATTTCTGCTTCTAATTTAGGCGGAAATAAAGTATTTAAAATCAGCGATCGCGCTTGTTGACCGCGAAGACGAAGATTTTTAATATCTTCCACATCTAAACCCGCAAATAATTGTCTTAATTGTTGTTCTAAATTGGCATAAGTGATGAAATACCAATAAGCATAAGAGGTAATCGCAAACCCGTGAGGAATGTTAATTCCTTTGGGTTGTAACTGTTGAATCATTTCCCCAAGGGAGGCATTTTTTCCGCCCACTAAACCAATATCCTCAATTCCCACTTGATCAAACCAGAGAATTAATGCTTGTTCTTTATATTGAGATAGGGGTTTAAAAGGTAAGGTTTTTAACATGGTTTAAATAACTCCAAATGTATCTGACTATCTAATACTTAGATAGGGTTTATGTACTTTTATGGCAAAATAAGTCTGTTGAGAAAAAAGGCTGATTTTATCTGCCTTTAGACAGAGTTGGTGTTTCCTCTAAAATATGAAAATCCTTGATCCCCAAGCTTTAAACGTCGAGTTCAATTTTGTTTTACCTGGAAATCAGGGGGTGGCTGACTGAATTCTTGGCTGTGAATTGCTCCTACTTTTATCTTATTGCGTCTGTTGGAAATCGACATCCCTCTTGGTAGAATAGTCTTAGTTACCTAATGGAAAGAATGGCTACAGATCGGCTTCTGAGAGATATTTTAAAAAACATTAAGTTTTTTTAGGAGGCGCGAATGAAAGTTAAGGAATGTTACAAAACGACAGAGGTATGGGACAGCAACCAATGTATTGACATGATCTGTCCGATTGAGTTCATCTTGGAGTTAATCGGAACTAAATGGTCAATCTCCATCCTGCGGGAGTTATTTCGGGGAAATCAACGCACCCATGAACTGTTAGAAGCGTTACCCGGTATCAGTACCAAAACCCTGACCGTCCGGTTGCGGGAGTTGGAAAAGCATGGGTTAATCAGCCGCAAGGTGTATGCTGAAATTCCTCCTCATGTAGAATATTCTCTGACCGAGAAGGGATTTCAATTACAACCTGTTTTAGTCGCTTTGAAGCAAGTTGGAGAACAGTGGTTACAAGACAGTCATTGTGTTTGTCCATTAGAACTCAGTGTCTAAAGACAGTTTAGGGATGAGGCTCAAGAAACCGAGTTTCTCTGAAGGACAGTAGACTTATATTGATAAAAACGGAACAAGAAACTCGGTTTCTGCGTAAGTCCTGATTAAGATGAAATTCGAGATGTTACTGAAAAGTTTGTGTTAGCCAATTGCTATGACCCAAAAGTGGCAATGCAATTTTTTAATGACTCTTGAACGTTTAACAAAGCAATGGGTTAACCTGGCTGCTAGTTCATCACTGGAAACCCTTGTTTTTGAAATTCTCCCGTGCCAGGTATTGAGTTAGGAAAAAGCCGATGTTTGTGTAAAAAAAGACTAAAAATTAAGCTTGACAAAAAGCCTGATGTTCTTATATGCTACAGGTTACAAGTCTTTGCGCGAGAGAAGAGATCGCCATACCCCCAACCCCCAAAGCCGACCCCAGCCACCAACCACAGCCGACCGAGCCAGCCCGACCCGCCACGAAAACCAACGGCTGGCAGATGGCCACGGGCATGATCCTCAAAAGTTAGGTCTTCGTAGTTCAACCAATCTCCTTTCACGCGCCAACCTACGCGATCGCAAAACTTTTTCCACACCTCAGCATTATACTCTCTTCTGCCTCCTAGACTTTGGTAAATTTCCTTCTGAACACTGAAACCAAACTTCCCGTTACTGTAATGCAGCCATAGTTGGTTGATGGTGCGTAAATCTTCACAGGGAAAATTATCAATATCTTCTACTCGCAGCCATCCTTCTTCTTCCATTCCCGCAGCTAGACACATCACTCTTGCAGTTTCCTCGTCTGCTTCCTTCCATTTTCCGTCTGCAAGTAAGGAATCAAGTTTGGAGTAGTCAACATTGCGTTCTGAACAGAGTTCAATTCTTAGCGAACTTCGTTGTGATTTAATATCAGAAATATTGGGAACAGTAGGCAAATCCAAGGCAGTCCCTGGTTGATTGACATTTTTTAAGGCAATACGTTTAATAGCTTCGATAGCATCAAAATCAACTTTAGATATTGCTAATACTCGAATCCATAGCTGTTCTGCTAGTAATAAATCACCTTGATTTTCTGCTAAAGACGCTTGAAATTTAAGAGGTTCGGTATCCTTTTTTGTAGCGGATTGTTCTAATAAAATGAAGTATCTTTTGCAAGAAGGTTCGACTTTAACGCAAGGATTTTGTGCGTTTTTTTTATAGTATTGGTTAATCTGTAGAACTTGATGCTGCAAATAGTGTTCTAAACGTTCTACTGTTGCACAATTTCCTTCTCCTTGAATTTGCAATCCATCTAATAAAGCTTTTGTAAATGAGCCGTGTTGTAGCTCGTCAATTTCATAAGATTTTTGATTAGGAGCGCAGGAATAAAACGTGATCACTCCTTGATGTTGATCAGTACCAATTCCTAACCCACTTCTGTCTCCTTCGTTGCGACAGGCATCTAAAAACAGCACCACATTATCTGCACCACATCGTCGCAGACGTTCGGTTACAAAGTTAACTGAGAGGGCTGTAGATTCTACATCACCGGGGTCACTGTCCGAAAGCATCAAATAGTCACCGTCAGCAGCACGAATCCCATGACCCGCAAAAAAGAACCACAGATTGTCTCCATTTTTCAATAATTTTGTCTCAAATTGCGCTCTCAAAAATCGGCGCAAGTGACCATAAGTAGGAATGGTGAGGATGGGGGAAGGGGTAACCGCAATTGGTAGTGAATCCTCAGTAAATAGAAAAACCTGATCAAACTTGGCTTTTTCTTTAAACCAATTGCCCATCGCCTCAGCATCGCGTTTAGCATATTTTAGATGCTGTAGGTTACTGTAGCTGTTGATGCCAATAGAAATCGCCCAGTTAGCCATTGTCTTTCTGTTTGCGTTTAAACTTGAGAGTCATCGCACCTTTACCGCCAGCTTTTCCACCGACTCCAAACAGTTTGACTTGCCCTTCTCCGTTAATTTCAACGGATAGCTCAACTTCATCAAGCTGCATTTTAGCTGTGGGAGAATCTGCTTCATCCAGAATTTCTCGCATAGCTTGGAGAAAGCCCTTCATCTCCTGTTTTAGCTTCTCGACCTCAACGGGTTTTGCTGTTTCCACAACCTCAACCTGTACTTCGATAGGTTGAGCACCCCTGCCCAGCATTCCTCCCATATCAGTAGCGCTTCTGGCTCCCTGCTCAACTGAAAGGGTTGACTCTCCAGTCACCACCCAAATATGCTTTGGTGTTTCTTGTATCATTGCTTTTGACTTCCCAAATATTGAACGCTCATTTCTAACAGACTAGGGGGGATTCTGACAGCTTGGTTGGTTTTTCCATAACCTTAGCCAATTTTTCTCTACACTAGCAACTGTCAGACAAACGCTTGCCACCTTGTATCAATTTTTTACAATCTCAGCAATAAATCTGTTCTAGGGTTAGGGGGAGCATCTGTTGAATTCTATTCGGGGGAGGGTCGAGCGATCGCCTATTTAAAAATAACATTACGGTAAATTTCCGCCATCGGTAATTCTATACCAACAGAACCCAAGGCAACTGATGGCTCCAAACCCTTAAAATCACTCAGTAACCACCCTTGAGGTTGCCTGCTATAGCGTTCGATAAAGGGTTCATCCTGCTCAATTAACAAATATTCACAAAAGCTGGGAATTGTTCGATACATCCGAAACTTACTTTCGCGGTCATAACTTGCAGTTGTCGGCGAAAGCACTTCAACAATTAGGAGGGGATTCAAAACTTCATCATGGCGATTGCCGTTGAGTTGCGGTTCACTATCAAAGAGCATTATATCTGGATATAAGCCGCGTTTATACTCAGGAATCCACAACCTCAAGTCGCTATTAATTGGTTCAAATTGCGTATCTCGAAGCACAACAGACAAATAGGTCAAAATATTGCGACCAATACGACTGTGGTTGAGCGATCCTCCTGGCATGGGTACGATTTCTCCATCACGATATTCACTACGTCCTTCTGCTTTTTCTTCAAGGGCGCGATATTCGTCCAAACTATAGTGATGAGCAACGTTAGCAATCATCGAAATTATGTTGGTTATACAGACTCATAAATTTTACCGCCCACCTACTTAATGGGGATTAAAATAAACCATGAATGTTAAAAATCAATGGCAATCATGGCTTTAAAGTTTATCTCCATTCCACCGGAGACCAGAAAACCTCCTCAAGGGTTAATCGTGATGATGCACGGTTGGGGCGCTAATGCCGAGGATCTGACCTCCCTGGCTCCAATGCTGCGTTTACCTGAATATCAATTTGTTTTTCCACAAGCCCCCTTTCCCCATCCTCAAGCCCCTGTGGGACGAGCGTGGTATGCCTTAGAAACCCCTGAATATGAAGGATTAACGGAAACTCAGCAGCAGGTCAAGGAATGGCTAGAATCCTTAGAAGCGAGTACAGGTGTTCCCCTATCCCGAACAATTTTAGGCGGATTTTCCCAAGGGGGGGCGATGGCACTCGATGTGGGGCGTTATTACCCGTTAGCGGGTTTAATTGTGTTAAGTGGTTATTTACATTTTTCCCCTGAACCTTTGGATCAGGATCATCCTTTACCTCCGGTGTTAATGGTGCATGGAAGACAAGATCCCGTTGTTCCTGTAGAAGCAGCCCAGCAAGCCAGGGATGTCTTTCAACATTTAGGGGCCGATGTTCAGTATCAAGAATTTAATATGGGTCACGAAATTCGGCCAGAGGTTTTAGGATTAATCAGAAGTTTTGTGATGGATACGATACCGAAATTAACCGAATGCCCTTAGTATAGAAATGGAGGGAATTCATTAATTAAAACCCTGCTGATCATGCTCAAAGCAAATGCAATTCACGGGAGGTGTAACTCATGGAAACCTTGACTCTATCCTCACCGCATATTTCATCTCTAACGGCTGATGATGTTGCAAAACTGGCTGCACGTCTGGAACAAGATGATTATAACAATCCCTTTGAAGGACTCAATGATTGGCATTTGTTACGAGCGATCGCGTTTCAACGTCCTGAGCTAGTGGAACCCTATGTTTACTTGCTCGATCTTGAAGCCTATGATGAAGCTTAACCATTGAATTAGTCTGTAGGTTTCAATTGGATGAACCGATGAAAATAATTTCACCTCCCACCTTTGAGAAGCGGATTCTAATTGGAATTAGTGGAGGCATTGCAGCCTATAAAGTCTGTGAAATTGTTTCAACCTTAGCCAAAGCTGGGGCTGATGTTCGGGTGATTTTGACCGACTCAGCCCAACATTTTATTACTCCCTTAACTTTTGCAACCCTTTCTCGTCATTCAGCCTACACAGATCAAGAATTTTGGCAATCGACTCACGGACGCCCTTTACATATTCAGTTAGGGGAATGGGCTGATGTTTTTTTAATTGCCCCTCTGACCGCAAATACTTTAGCGAAATTAGCCACAGGATTAGCCGATAATTTACTCACAAATACGGTTTTAGCCTCTAGTTGTCCGGTGTTACTCGCTCCAGCAATGAATCGAGAAATGTGGAAACAGGTTTCGGTACAACGCAATTGGCAAACTCTATTACTTGATCCTCGGTTTCAAGGAATTACCCCGACTTCGGGAATTCTTGCCTGTGATCTCCCCGCGACAAAAACAGGCACTTCTTCTGTTGAAGGAGCCGGACGGATGGCTGAACTTAAACAAATTTTAGCTCATCTCGATTCGTTATTGCACACCCAAGGTAAACGGGATTTAATCGGAAAACAGATATTAATTAGTGCAGGTGGCACTAGAGAACATCTTGATCCGGTACGGTTTATTGGGAATCCGTCAACGGGTAAAATGGGGTTAGCGTTAGCGCAAGCGGCAATTCATCGGGGTGCGTCGGTAACGTTAGTTCATGGCCCCATGAGTACGGAATTACTGACGGCTTTGCCAGAAGTGGAGTTAGTCTCTGTCACCAGTGGCGAGGAAATGTATCAGGAAATGAGTGCACGATTTCCCCAAGCCGATATAACGGTGATGGCGGCGGCGGTGGGAGATGTTAAACCTGCGTTCTACAGTCAGGATAAATTGCCCAAGGCTTTTTTACCCACAGAACTGCCATTAAAGCCTATTGTTGATATAGTAGCACACTTGGGGAAAATAAAACAACCCCACCAACAATTAGTCGGGTTTGCGGCACAAACGGGGGAAATTTTAAAGCCTGCTCAAGATAAATTAGAGCAAAAAAATTTAGATGCAATTGTAGCAAATCCTATCGATTTACCGGAGGCTGGATTTGGAACTGAAACCAATCAAGCTATATTTTTAAGTCGTCAGGGAGATAAATTAGAAATTGCTGCCTGTAGTAAGTTACAATTAGCCCATCAGCTATTTGATTTTCTTATAAAGTAATCACAAATGAATCAGCCTGCTATATTAGTTGTTGATGATGAGCCTCGTAATTTTGATGTGATTGAATCCTTTTTAATCAGTCAGGATTATGATTTACACTATGCTTCCAGTGGACAAGAAGCTCTGGAATCCCTAGAAATCATACCACTCGATCTAATTTTATTAGATGTAATGATGCCAGAAATGGATGGGATTGAAGTTTGTTCTCGGATTAAAGCTAATCCTCAATGGCAGTCAATTCCGATTATTATGGTGACAGCATTAACGGCAAAAGAAGACCTAGCTCGATGTCTGAATACAGGTGCTGATGATTTTCTGAGTAAACCCGTTAATAGTCTGGAACTTCGTGCTAGAGTTCATTCAATGCTACGGATTAAGCAACAATACGACAATCTGCAAATATTACTTAAATCGCGAGAAGATATGGTCAATATGTTAGTTCATGATCTCAGAAATCCCCTAAGCGGTATCTTATTCGGATTAGATCTGTTGATGAATCCCAAGCTATCACAAGAGGCAAAAAAAAATAAAATAGTTCAGATCAGATCATCAGGAGAAAAGTTAGCAGACTTAATTGATGATTTGTTGCTGATGGCGAGGATAGAATCGGGTAAAATTGCGCTCAATATAACCCAAGTTGATCTAGGATATCTGCTTGGGGCATTAGTTGAAAATTTTGAATTGAACGCATCTAAAAAAAATATTGCTATCATCGCCCAGTTACCGGATGTTGATAGTAATATCAATATAGATAAAGCGATGTTTCAGCGAGTTTTAGATAATTTACTATCTAATGCCATTAAGTTCTCTCCACAAGAAAGTAAGATTATAGTCAGTGCCGAATATCTCCCCATCGGCGGAGTAAAAATTAAGATTGCTGATGGGGGAAAAGGTGTACCCGAACATTTAAAACAACGTATTTTCGATAAATATGAAATAGGGACTCTGATGCAGGGGATCTCTCAAATCGGATTAGGATTAGCGTTTTGTAAAATGATTGTTGAAGCTCATGGCGGCACAATTAGCGTTGATAATAATCAACCTCAAGGAGCAATTTTTGAAATTACCTTGCTCAATAACATCACCTAACCTACACTATAGCAAATCTAAATGAATTCTACACTCATATTTAGATTCAATAACATCTGCCATTGTTCATAATCCCATAATTGTTGCACCAGACAAGAAAGTTAGGGATGTGTCGCACCAATGAGTGGGGTGCATACACTTTTTAAAACTTCGACCAGAGGGAATAACCAAATCAATGAATTATCTAGCTGTTCGCTTTTGTGTTGCTGCCCTAAAATTAGCAGAAGAAACTCTTGAACAACAACTACAATTGTTTGATGCTGCGATTGATGGTATTGCTATTATCGAAGCAGATAACTATATCTATGTAAACCCGTCTCTTCTCAAACTATTTGGTTATGAAAAACCTGAAGACCTAATTGGTAAATCTTGGAGGCTTTTCTATTCTCAACAACAGATAGAAAGATTTGAGCAAGAGATCTTTCCCCGATTAAGATCCGATCGCTTTTGGCAAGGAGAAGTGATTGCCCATCGTCAAGATGGCTCAAGCTTTGATCAAGAATTATCTCTCACCATCACCGATGAAGGGCTATGGATTTGTGTTTGCCATGATCTTAGCGATCGCCCGGAAATTGAGACTGAATTAGCCAAGAGTGAAGCTCTATTTCGAGGGTTAGTCGAAGGATCAAGCGATTTAATTTGGTCTTTTGGTCTTGATGGTAAATTTATCTATCTTTCACCCCAATTTGAGACACTTTTTGGCTGGAAAGCTAGTGAATGGATTGGTAAATCGTTTATGGATCTCATACATCCTGATGATCGGGAAATGGCGGATAAAGATTATCCCCCAAACATCCTAAGCGATAAAAAAACCAACAATCTTGAGTTCCGACATCTGCACCGAGATGGTCATTATCTGTGGGTAAAAGTCAATTCTACAGCGATTAAAAATAAACAAGGGAAAATCGTGGGCACTCAGGGAATTTTATCGGATATTAGCAAGCGCAAAGCAGCTGAACAACTCCTAAATCAACAAGTACAACGAGAAAAACTGCTACGAGAAATTACCCAACGAATTCGTCAATCTCTAGACATTGAAATCATTTTCCAAACCGCTTGTCAGGAAATCCGCTCACTGATTGAGGCAGATCGAGTCAGTATTTTTAAGTTTTATCCCGAATCTAACTTTGATGATGGCGAAATTGTCGCCGAATCAGTTGTAGCAGCATTTCCCTCCGTGATGGCGATTCCCATCCATGATCACTGCTTTGGCGAAAAGTATTCCCACCTTTATGCCAATGGAAAATATCAGGCTGTGGGTGATATTTATAATAGTGGGATGTCACCCTGTCACATTGAAGTCTTGGCTCAATTTCAAATTCGTGCCAATCTAGTTATACCTTTGCTCTGTGGTAATGATTTGTGGGGCTTACTTTGCATTAATCAATGTGCAACAATTCGTCACTGGCATCAGTGGGAGATTGAGTATATCGAGCAAATTGCTAACCAATTAGCGATCGCTATTCAACAAGCCAGTTTATATCAGCAACTCCAGTCTGAACTACTGGTGAGAAAGGAAGTTGAAAAGCTGGTTGTCCAGCAACTCCAGCGACAACAAGTATTAGCTAACATTAACCAACAAGTTCGAGAATCTCTGGATATTAATCTGATCTTGGCAAAAGTGACTGAGCAGGTTAAAAACATCCTGGATTGTGATCGTGTCATTGTGTTTCAGCTTTTTGCTGACGGTAGAAGTCAAATTGTCGAAGAATTGGGATCTGATCAATTCCTCACCCTCAAAAATTGCCAATGGAAAAATGAAGTATGGTCTCAAGAAATCCTTGATTATTATTGGCAAGGACTGCCCCGGATTGTCCCCGATGTAATGAATGATATTTGGACAGATTGCCTGATGGAATACAACAGCAAAGGTCAAATCCAGTCCAAAATTGTCGCGCCTATTTTGCAAGAAGTAATCAACAACGACAAGCATCGTTGGATTGATCCTAAAAATATTAGCAAACTCTGGGGGATTTTAGTGGTTCATGCTTGCCAAGAAAAACGAGTATGGCAAAAGTCTGAAGCCCAACTTCTGCAACAAATTGCTAACCAATTAGCGATCGCTATTCAACAAACCAGTTTATTTGATCGGTTGCAACAAGAACTCAATGAAAGAAAACTAAGCCAGCAACAACTGATTGAAAGTAATCAAGAATTGGCAATATCTAATGAACAACTTGCCCGTGCCACCCGCCTTAAAGATGAATTTCTGGCTAATATGAGCCATGAATTGCGTACTCCCCTAAATGCTATTTTAGGGATGTCCGAATCCTTAACAGAAGAAATATTTGGCACCATCAACAATAAACAAAAACAGGCAGTAGAAACCATTGCCAGCAGTGGCACTCATCTGCTATCATTAATTAATGATATTCTTGATGTCGCTAAAATTGAATCAGGAAAAATTGAACTAGAATACGCTCCAACATCCATTAAAGAGTTGTGCGAATCAAGTTTAGTATTTATTAAACAACAGGCAATACAAAAACGCCTTCAGATTCAGACGGAAATTCCCCCTGATCTTCCCGATTTGTTTGGAGATGAAAGACGCCTTCGCCAAGTCTTAATTAACCTGCTCAATAATGCCGTTAAATTCACTCCCCAAGGGGGTAGAGTATCTTTAAAGGTTAAAGTTGAATCCTCAATGGAAACCGCTTTACCCAGTCCCTCTATTTGTTTTGCCGTGAGCGATAATGGGATTGGGATTACTCCTGAAAATCAGGCTAAACTTTTTAAACCCTTTGTGCAAATTGATAGTGCTTTAAATCGTCAATATGCGGGTACAGGTTTAGGACTTGTGCTGGTGAAACGAATTGTGGAAATGCACGGTGGTCAGCTAGAAGTTGAGAGTACAATTGGTGTCGGTAGTTGTTTTAGCTTCCATTTACCTTGTCAACAGTTGCTGTTCCAAATTGCTAAATCTTCTACTCCCCAATTATTAAATTTAGATGAGGGTCAAAATCACACAACTCAAGTCTTAAAAACATCATCTGTGATTCTGTTGGCAGAAGATAATGAGGCTAATATTATTACTATCTCTCGTTATCTGAAGGTAAAAGGCTATCAAATGCTGTTAGCAAGAAATGGTCAAGAGGCGATTGATATTGCTAAATCACAGAGTCCCGACCTAATTTTGATGGATATTTCAATGCCGGGAATGGATGGCTTAGAAGCGATTAAATATCTGCGTCAAGACGGCGATCTCCGACTGGCAAAGATTCCGATTATTGCCCTAACTGCCTTGGCCATGAAAACCGATCAACAAAAATGCTTAGAAGCCGGGGCTAATGGCTATTTAACTAAACCTGTTAAACTGAGTCAATTAACCACTATAATTCAACAAATTCTCGTCAAAGGTAGCACTAATGAATTTATTTAACTTGAAAAGACTAATAAAACAACAATGGGTGAAATATCTAACTTTCAGTTTCATTACTGGAATTTTAGCGATCGCCCTGACTAATTGTATCCCGCAATCATCCAGTCCATTAAGAATTGCGACTAATCTCTGGCCAGGATATGAAACCTTATATTTAGCTGAGGATTTAGGTTATTATGACAACCAGCCGATCAAATTGATAGATTATCCTTCAGGAACAGAAGAAGTTAAAGCTTATCGCAATGGTGAAATTGAAGGCGCGGGATTATCAATCGATCAAGCTTTATTGATAGCCAGCACCCAAGAAAATGTTAAGATCATTACGATTATGGATGCTTCTCATGGTGCGGATGTAATTTTAGGACAACCAGAGATCAGCGATATTAAAGCATTAAAAGGGAAGCGAGTAGGACTAGAACCAACTGCTTTGGGATCTTTTTTTATTGCTCGTGCGCTGGAAAAAAATGGGATGTCTGTTAAAGATATTGAGATCATTTCTTTAGAGCCATTAGAACATGAACGAGCTTATAAACAGAGACAAGTAGATGCGGTCGTTACCTTTGGGCCTGCCGTTCCTAAAATATTAGAAGCTGGGGGAAAAGTATTGTTTGATAGTAGCCAAATTCCGGGAGAAATTTTAGATGTGATTGTTGTTAATACCGAAGTGATGGCTAATTTTCCTCAAACCCTTCAAGCTTTAGTTAATGGACGATTTCGCGCCTTAAAATACTTAGAAGAAAATCCTCAAGCAGCAGCAATTAAAATCGCTAAACGGACAGGAGTAACACCAGACGCAATGTTGAATGCCTTTAAAGGTATGAGTCAATTCAATTTAGAAGAAAATCAAAAATTATTCAATCCCAATGATCCCACCTTTGTCAATGGACTGAAAAAATTGATGAATATTATGCTAGAAAAAAAATTATTACCCCAAGACATTGATCTGACTAAAATCCTAGATGATCGGTTTATTAAAAACGCCAAATTATAAACTCCAAAAGTGATTATGATGAAACGTTTTCCCCTGCCACTAAGATTTTCAATTCCAGCCATTTTAATTGCTTACTGTACCTTCTCAGGAATTACATTGTTTAATCAACAGGTTCTTGAAGGCTACAATACGCAAACAACAAATGCCAAAAACTATCTGAGAATTTATGCTGGACAAACAGCCAGAATATTAGATTATTTAGAACGTACAGATAGTCAAAACCATGAGTATATTGACTATGCAGAAACTACGATTATTAGTCAGCTTGGCAGTGATATGAATATCAATCTAGTGGCAAAAATAGATGAAAACAATATAATTTATTTGTCAAATCATTATGAACTTAAAGGAGATCCCGTCTCCCAGACAATAGCTGCTGCTTATCTGTCTGCTTTCGCCTCTGTACGCGAAAAACAGGCAGGAGAAATACTACTTTCTAAAGATCAAAAAAAGCTAATTGCAATTTATCCTTTAATTTCATCGATTTTACCCAATGAAATCAAACCTTCTCGGACAGGCATTCTCTTGATTGAATATGATCTTACCATGATTAAACAATATGCTTTTAATAGTGCTTTAAAGGGAACGCTGATTTTTAATGGCGGGTTAATGATATTTAGTTTTGGATTATGGTTTTTCTTTGATTTTACTCTGACTCGACGAGTTTTTCAATTAGTTTATGCTAGTAATAGTTTAGCAGCAGGAAACTTAGATACTAGAACTAAATTAACAGGTTCAGATGAACTTGTGCAAATCTCTGTTGCCTTTGATCGCATGGCAAATAAAATTCAAGAAAATGCCAATATTTTACAACGTCAAACAGAAAGAGAAATATTAATCAAGGAAATTACCCAACGGATTCGTCAATCTTTAGAATTAACAACTATTTTTAATACGGCAACAGAGGAGATTCGTGAATTTCTAGCCGTGGATCGAGTTGGGATTTTTCAATTTGATCCTGAATCTAACAATACTTCTGGGGAATTTACATCTGAATCTGTTAAAGTTGGAGTGGATTCAATTAGGAATATTAAAATTGCTGAAGATTGTTTTTCAGAACAATACCAAATTTACTATTATTATGGTAGAATTTCAATTTTAGACGACATTAATCAGATCACAATGAATCAATGTTATCGTAGTTTTTTAGAGAAACTAAAAATTCGATCTAATTTAGTAATGCCCTTAGTTACTCAGGAAAAATTATGGGGTTTACTTTGTATTCAGCAATGTTATGAAGCTCGAAAATGGCAACAGTCAGAAATTGATTTTGCACAACAAATTTCTAATCAATTATCGATTGCCATTCAACAAGCATATCTGCTTAATCAGACCAAAAAAGAATTAATAGAAAAACAAAAAACAGAAGCAAAATTAATAAAAAGCAATAAAGAATTGGCAATATCTAATGAACAACTTGCCCGTGCTACCCGCCTCAAAGATGAATTTCTGGCTAATATGAGCCATGAATTGCGTACTCCCCTAAATGCCATTTTAGGGATGTCCGAATCCTTAACAGAAGAAATATTTGGCATACTCAACGAGAAACAAAAACAGGCAATAGAAACCATTGGCAGCAGTGGCACTCATCTGCTCTCATTAATTAATGATATTCTTGATGTCGCTAAAATTGAATCAGGAAAAATTGAACTAGAATGCGCCCCAACATCCATTAAAGAGTTGTGCGAATCAAGTTTAGTATTTGTTAAACAACAGGCAATACAAAAACGCCTTCAGATTCAGACGGAAATTCCCCCTGATCTTCCCGATTTGTTTATAGATGAAAGACGCATTCGCCAAGCTTTAATTAACCTGCTCAATAATGCCATTAAATTCACTCCCCAAGGAGGTAGAGTATCCTTAACAGTTAAACTTGAATCCTCAACGGAAACCGCTTTATCCAGTCACTATATTTACTTTGCCGTGAGCGATAATGGGATTGGGATTACTCCTGAAAATCAGGCTAAACTTTTTAAACCCTTTGTGCAAATTGATAGTGCTTTAAATCGTCAATATGCGGGTACAGGTTTAGGACTTTTGCTGGTGAAAGGGATTGTGGAAATGCACGGAGGTCAGCTAGAAATTAAGAGTACAATTGGTGTCGGTAGTTGTTTTAGCTTCCGTTTACCTTATAAACAGTTGCTGTCCCCAACTCTGATTAAATCTTCTAGTCCCCAATCATCAAATTTAGATGAGGGCAAAAATCTCACAACTCAAGTCTTAGAAACATCACCTGTGATTCTGTTGGCAGAAGATCATGAAGCTAATATTATTACGATTTCTCGTTATCTGAAGGCAAAAGGATACCAAATGCTATTAGCAAGAAATGGTCAAGAGGCGATTGATATTGCTAAATCACAGAGTCCTAACCTAATTTTGATGGATATTTCAATGCCCGGAATGGATGGCTTAGAAGCGATTAAATATTTGCGTCAAGACAGCGATCACCGACTAGCAACGATTCCGATTATTGCCCTAACTGCCTTAGCCATGAAAACCGATCAACAAAAATGCTTAGAAGCCGGGGCTAATGACTATTTAAGTAAACCCGTTAAACTGAGTCAACTCACCAGTACAATTAAAGAAATGTTGGCCAAAGGCAACAAGTAGGCCAACCCTTGCAGCGCGAGCGTCCCCCTCGCTAGAATATCAAGTTTAAATGCGTAATCGAATATGAAATCTTTACTAATTATGACGGTGATTCAAGGCCATTATCAACCTTCTTTAGTTGCCCTTTCTTTCTTAATTGCGGTCATTGCCTCCTATACAGCTTTGGATTTAACTGGACGGGTGACCCCTCAGTCTCCCCAAAAAAAGCGTTTGCTGTGGGCTTTGGGAGGATCTCTGGCTATGGGGACAGGGATATGGTCAATGCACTTTATTGGGATGTTAGCATTTAAACTGCCCCTCCCCGTCACCTACAATATCAAGATTACCTTCCTATCCTGGGGAGTTGGCGTGATCACCTCTGGATTGGGGTTGCTGTTATGGAGTCGGCCAAAACTGAATCTCGGTGTGCTTTCTAGCGGTGTGGTATTGGGATTAGCGATCGCTTCAATGCACTATCTGGGAATGGCGGGAATGATGATTCCAGGAACAGTAATGCAATACGATTTGATGGGAGTTCTAGTATCTGTTACGATCGCCATTTTTACCTCAATGGTAGCCTTGGGCCTAACGTTTTACTTAAGAAATTTCGGTGGATCTGGGTTTAATCCCCTGAAAGTATGCAGTGCAGTAGTTATGGCTATTGCTATCAGTGGAATGCACTACACCGGAATGTGGGCTACTCGTATCCAAGAGCTTTCTTCTGTTCCCCTCACCTCTACCCAAACCTTCAGTAACTTCGAGTTAGCACTGCAAATTGCGGTGATCAGCTTAATTTTGCTACTGGCGGCTTTAGTGGCTTCCATTTTTGATCAACGCTATAGCAATCAATTAGTTCGTCAAGAAGCGTTACGAGAAAAAGGTTTAGCAAAAGCCATTCAAAGAATGCGTCAAACCTTAGATCTAAAAACGATTTTTGACACCACCACTTCGGAATTAAGGCAAGTGATTAATTGTGATCGAGTTGTGCTGTATCGTTTCCGTCCAGACTGGAGTGGAGAATTCATTGCAGAATCCGTTAATGCCGGATGGATTTTTTTATTTGAAGAACAAAACTATAACCCTAAATTACAGGAAAATTCTGTTTCTAATGAACGGTGTACCGTCAAATCTTTTGAAAGTAACTCCTCCACCTATTATTTATCTCCTCTGATCTCAGACACTTATTTTCAAAATACCCAAGGCGAACTGTATAGTCAGGGAGTCAATTACCGTGCTGTTCCCGATATTTATCAAGCCGAATTTGACAACTGTTATATTAAATTATTAGAGAGTTTTCAAGCCAGAGCTTATATTATTGTTCCGATTTTCTCCAATAATCAATTATGGGGATTACTCGCTACTTACCAAAACTCTAGTCCCCGTCATTGGAAACAGGCAGAAATTAATATTGCGGTACAGATTAGTCATCAGTTAGGCATTGCTTTACAGCAAGCTGAATTATTAGAAAAAACACAAAAACAATCGATTGCTTTACAAGCAGCAGTATCGGCTGCTGATGCAGCTACCCGGGCAAAATCAGAATTTTTAGCAACTATGAGTCATGAGTTAAGAACTCCCTTGAATGCCATCTTAGGGTTTACTCAATTGATGAATGAAGATCCTTTATTATCTTCAAAACATCATAAATATATTAATATTATTAATCAGGAAGGGGAACATTTGTTAACCTTAATTAATGACATTTTAGAAATGTCTAAAATCGAAGCCGGAAGCACAACCCTGAATGAACATCAGTTTGATTTAATTGATTTTTTAGAAAGTATAATAAAAATGTGGCAAATGAGGGCAGAGTCTAAAGGATTAGAATTAAAATTTCAATATGCACCGGATTTACCGCGTTATTTGCAAGCCGATGAAGGAAAATTGCGACAAGTTTTATTAAATTTGTTAAGTAATGCCATTAAATTTACATCCCAAGGTCAAGTCAGATTACGGGTTAAACGAGAATATCAGATTTGTCAACCTGAATTACCCGTTAATAATTTAGAGGATCAGAACAGAGAAAATCCGGCTATTTCTGCATCTACAGATCAAAAATTGGAGTTGATTTTATTTGAAATTGAAGATACAGGTTTAGGAATTGCACCCGAAGAAATACCGTTACTCTTTGAACCCTTTAAGCAAACAGAATCGGGACGTAATTCTCATCAAGGAACGGGGTTAGGTTTAGCCATTAGCCGAAAATATATACAACTTATGGGAGGAGATATTCATGTCAGAAGCCAGTTAGGAGTTGGGAGTTTATTTATGTTTGAAATTCCCATCCATTCCGTAAAGTGCTGTGAACTTTCCCTCAATATTACCAAACCCAAAGCGATTAGGTGTAGAATATATTTATTGATATTAATACAATTGTCACACCTTCAGGAATCTGATTAAAGCTCAACAGAATTAGGGGTTTTCTCGGATTTTTTGGAAATGTTGCCCTAAAGCTGAACTTTTAAAATCCTCAATCACAAACGCGACACCTAAATCTTTTAAAACTGTTGGATCATGAGTGGAAGCAACCCCAATGGTTTCAATTTTGGCGGCAACAGCAGAACGAATACCGGAAGGAGAATCTTCAAAGGCGATCGCTTCTTCTGCTACAATATGTAACTGATCTAAACAATATTGATAAGGAGCCGGATCGGGTTTTCCAATTCCAATTTCATCGGACAAAACCACGCTATCAAAATAATCCGATAGATTCAGCATTTTAAGTATAAAATCTGTATTTTCACGGGGGGCATTCGTGACTAAACCTGTTTTAAAAGACTGTTGTTTGACCCAAAATAAAAACTCATTTAATCCGGCTAAAGGTTCTAAATTAATCGCCAATTCTCGGAAATTTGATTCTTTTAAATCTGCTAATTTTATCCCTTCTTCCTCTGAAAATTGAGGAAATAAATCCTGTACAATTTCAGGATTAGTTCGGCCACTAATATGAGTTTTATAGAAACTGGGGTTAATATCAATTTTGTGCTGTTTTAAAACATTTGCCCAGGTTTGATAGTGTAAGACATCCGTATTGGCTAGAGTGCCATCTAAATCAAATAAAATTGCTTTGAGCATGATTAAATAGGGTAGAGAAACCGGGTTTTTCACTGAATATTTTAACATATAAATAGCTTTGGATAAAAACCCGGTTTCTGTTTATATAGCAACCGTCAAGGCTGCTCCACTTAAATCTGCACCCGTTAAATTAATTCTAATTACCCCAATATCGTCGCCAATGAAATAGATTCTCAATCCAATCAAATAATACTGTATTTTGACGACGACGTTGATTAACCCAGGCGATCGCACTTTGATGATAAACTTCTGAAAACGTCGGTATAATAGCAGGAAATTCTGCTAAGGTTTTCAAGTTTACTCCTTGACGAATAGCTAAGGCGAGGGTATGAATTAACTCACTCGCTTGGGAACTCACCACCGTAGCTCCTAATAGTTTACCATTAGACAGTCCAACAAGTTTACAAAATCCCGTTGTTTCTCCCCAAATTTGAGCCTGAGCGATCATTTTTAGTGATTGTCGTTCTACAATAACCTGAGTTCCATACCGTCGTTTAGCTTGGGTTTCTGTTAACCCGACTCGCGCCAATTGGGGGTCAGAAAAAATAGCCCAAGGAATGCCTTGATAATTTACCTTAAACTTCGGCCAGTATAGGGTATTTTTGATGGCAATTTGGGCTTCATATTGGGCGATATGTTCAAAGCAATAGCCTCCTAAAATGTCTCCACACCCATAAATTCTAGGATTTGAGGTTTGTAATTTTTCATTAAAGCATAAATTATTGCCTTGAAAAACAACTCCAACCCGGTTTAAATTTAAAGCTTCTAAATCCGTTTGAGAACCACAAGCTAAGAGAATTTCATCCACTTCTAGGGCAGTATTTCCGGCTTGAATCCATTTTTTATCCTGAATTTGTTTAACTTGAATTACCGGAGTTTGGGTAAAAATTCTCACCCCTTCTGCCTCTAATTGTGCTTGAATTAGCTGCACCGCTTCAGGATCTTCATTGCCTAAAATTTGAGATCCTTTCACAACCATAATCACTTCTATTCCCAAACGGGTTAACAGTTGCGCTAACTCAACACCCGTTGGATCACCGCCAATAATAGCTAACCGTTGGGGAACAGTTTTAGAGAAATTCTGTAGTTTCTCCAAAAACAAATATAGAGTTTTTGAGGTTATAAATCCCGTCGATAATAACCCTTCAATAGAGGGGATTTTGGGTTGGGATGCTAGAGCCAATAAATAAGTCCGCGATCGCAAAATTCGGCTATTAACACTAAATCCTAGACGGGGAGACTGAATAAATTCTCCTTGACCGATAATCAGATCAATTCCCCAACTGGCTAACCGTTGAGGGGAATAAATTTCTGCACAATTAGCGCTGATCAAATCTCCCCAAAGTTTTGCCTGTTGCCCATTCAAAGGAGATCGGGAATTACATCCTTCTAAAATGGGGATTTGACGCAGATTTTGGACGGATGCAGCCAGGGGAAATAACTCTTGATACCCCTGTTTTAAACTCAGTTCTTTGGGTTCAACTAAAGCCACCCGTGCTTGCATTTGAGACGCTAATAATGCAGCATAGCGTCCCGTTAAACTTCCCCCTAAAATTACCAAATCATAATCCAACATATTATCCGTTTTTAGCAATCACAACTTGAGAGGACAGCAATTCTAAAGCAGCTTGATATTGTTGATCGGCTGCCGTTGCCACTTGACTGCGAAATAATGACTCTGAAGGAATCACCCGATCAGGCATAATACCTAATTTATTAATATCAGTATGATTGGGCGTTTCATACTTAGCAACGGTCACCGCTAACCCAGCGCCATCGGATAAATCAAATAAGGATTGAATTAACCCTTTGCCAAAGGTTTTTTCTCCGACTAAAATTGCCCGATGATTATCTTGTAATGCCCCGGCTAAAATTTCACTCGCGCTTGCTGTTCCCGGATTAACTAAAACCACTAAAGGAGCTTGGGTTAAAGCTGAACCCACCGCATCAAAACTTCCCAATATTCCTTGACGATTCACAGTATAAACAATTGTACCTTCATCTAACCAAAGACGGGCAATTTCTATCCCCGATTGTAATAAACCACCGGGATTATTTCTTAAATCCAAAATATAGGCTTTTGCCCCTTGTTGCTCTAAAGATTGAATGGCGTGGGCAACTTCTTCGGTGGCATTAGCGCTAAATTGACTTAAACGAATATAACCGAAAGGAGTTTGTGCTAAATCAGACCGCAGTTCTGCGGAAACCGGGTTGAGAGCAATCCGATCTCGAACGAGAAGGACATCTTCCGGGGTCGTACTACCTTCTCGTAATAGGGTTAAGGTAACACGGGTACCTATAGGCCCCCGCATCCGAGTAGCAGATTCATCTAAGGTTAATTTAGAGGTGGGAAAGCCATCAATCTTCAAAATCCGATCACGGGGTTGAATTCCGGCGTGTTCGGCTGGAGAATCATCTAAAGGGGCAATGACAGTTAAATCTCCCGTTTCTCCATCCAGGGCAATTTGTAAGCCCACACCCATGAGTTCCCCGGAGGTATTGACCTGTAAACTCCGATATTGATCCGGTCGTAACAGACGAGTAAAGGGGTCATCCAAGGTGGCTAACATTTTCTCAATGGCATCATAGGTATCCTCCCTGGTTTTAAAGGGTTGTCGCAACAGTTGTTCGCGGATAGACCACCAATTTTGATGGTTGAAACTGTCATCCACATAAGCCCGATTAATAATGCGCCAACTTTCGCTCAAGATTTTTTGGTCTTCGGTCAAGGCCCAAACGGGAGTTGTCCAAGAGAGCCAGATTAAGGTGATTTGCAGAACAATCAACAATAGGATTTGAAAAACTCGTTTGTGCATGATGGTGATAGAACGCTATTTTAATATTCGGGTTCAAGATCAACCTCTGAAGAACCTTGAACTTGATCTTAAACCAAGACCGTTAGGGACTCTCAGCATCCGATGTTGATTCTCGACTTTTGTGAAAATTGAGTTGAAGTTATGTTACATTTTTATCGTAGGGGAGAACACACCAGGCGGTTAGCCTAAGCTTTCAATCGGAGCAAACCGAAGCCCCTGCTCCTTATGGTCAGGGCTTATTGATTGCCAGGTTTCTCTGGCTGCCAAAAGTCCAACCTGAAGACATCTCTTCATGATGGCTAAAAGGAACGATAATAGACAGCAATTAATTTTTAGGAATTCTAGCTTCATGTTTTCTAAGGGAATCAAAGAAACTCAGACTTTCAAGTGGTTTGATGAACGGCTGGAAATCCAAGCACTTGAGGATGACATTGCGAGTAAGTATGTCCCACCTCATGTCAACATCTTCTATTGCTTGGGTGGAGTTACTTTAGTTTGCTTTTTAATCCAGTTTGCCACTGGATTTGCGATGACGTTCTATTACAGACCGACCGTTACAGAAGCCTTTAATTCCGTTCAGTACATTATGACGGATGTAAGCTTTGGTTGGTTAATTCGCTCTATCCATCGCTGGTCTGCCAGCATGATGGTGTTAATGATGATTCTGCACGTTTTCCGCGTGTATCTGACGGGCGGTTTTAAGAAACCCCGTGAATTAACCTGGATCACAGGTGTGATTTTAGCGGTGATCACGGTTTCCTTTGGGGTAACGGGCTATTCTCTGCCTTGGGATCAACTCGGTTACTGGGCGGTGAAAATTGTATCTGGGGTTCCCGAAGCCATTCCTGTTGTGGGTTCGACTATTGTTGAACTGATGCGGGGGAGTACGGCTGTTGGTCAAAGCACCCTCAGCCGTTTCTACAGCTTACATACTTTTGTGCTGCCTTGGCTGATTGCCGTCTTTATGTTAGCCCACTTCCTGATGATTCGGAAGCAAGGAATTTCTGGCCCCCTGTAAACCCACAGGCTAGGCAACGATCTGTTAGATTTCCTCAAAAAAGGAGCGCATTTTTTATCATGTCCATCTTAAAAAAGCCGGATCTCAGTGATCCTGTTCTTCGTGCTAAATTGGCTAAAGGCATGGGTCACAACTATTATGGTGAACCTGCTTGGCCGAATGACTTGTTATATACGTTCCCCGTTGTGATTTTGGGAACTTTCGGTTTAGTGGTGGCGTTGTCTGTTCTTGACCCGGCGATGATCGGAGAACCGTCTAATCCTTTCGCAACACCTTTAGAAATTCTGCCCGAATGGTATCTGTGGCCCACCTTCCAAATTTTACGGGTGGTTCCCAATAAACTGTTAGGAATCATGATGATGTCTTCGATTCCTGTGGGTTTAATTGCCATTCCTTTCATTGAAAATGTTAATAAGTTCCAAAACCCCTTCCGTCGTCCTGTGGCAAGTGCGGTTTTCTTATTTGGAACTTTAGTAACCCTGTGGTTAGGAATTGGCGCGGCTCTTCCCATCGACAAGTCTTTAACTTTAGGCTTGTGAACTACCTACAGTGACGCTTCGCGTACACAGTAGGCTTCCTGCCCAACAGAAAGCGGAGTAATAGATTTCTTGCGTCCTCTATTACTCCGACTTACATCTGGGCGACAGGCTTTATCCCCCGTTCCAGAGGTCAAAACTTGTACTGAGCGTAGTCGAAGTATTCGTAGTCCTTCATTGCGGATATTTATTGCTGCGTTAGTATCCCTGTCGTGTTTTGTATGGCATTTTTCACAAGTCCAATGTCTGATATCAAGCGGTAAGTTACCAACTTGGTTTAAGCAGACATGACAAGTTTTTGAAGAAGGGAAAAACCTATCGACTTCTTGATAAATCTTTCCATCGTTCTCTGCCTTGTATTTAAGCATCGTAGAAAACATTCCCCAACCAACTTGTGCAATTGCTTGGGCTAGACAATGATTCTTCATCATCCCTTTAATGTTAAGATTTTCTGTCACAATTACTTGGTTTTCGTTCACTATCCTACGAGATAGCTTGTGCAAAAAATCTTCCCGACAATTTGTTATTTTGCAGTGGACTCTAGCAACTTTTATTCTAGCCTTATTCTGATTATTGGAACCTTTTTGTTTTCTTGATAGTTGCTGTTGTTTCTGTTTTAAATTGTTTTCATGCTGGGTTAAAAATCTAGGATTGTCAAATTTAGAACCGTTACTGGTAATAGCAAAATGGGTCAATCCTACATCAACCCCAATTGCCGAGCCTTCCATTTGTTGCTCTAGCTTATCTTTTCCATCATCAAAAAGAATAGCGGCAAAATATTGATTAGAAGAATTTTTAGAGAGGGTAACAGTTTTTATTTTCCCCTCAATTGGTCTGTGAATAATGGCTTTAATATTCCCAATTTTAGGAACAGTTAAAGTTTTTTCATTTACCTTGATATTTTGAGGGTATTGTATAGACTGTTTCCCGTGCTTTGATTTAAAGCTAGGATATTGCGCCCTTTTTTCAAAGAAATTATTAAACGCAACGCCCAAATTCAAGCAAACCTGTTGCAAGCATTGAGAATAAGTTTGCGATAGCCACTCATGCTCTTTCTTGAGATTGGGGATTGTCTTTTTGACTTCATAGCCAGACAAACCTTTTCCCGTCTCTTTATAAGTTTGGTTCATCAAATTCAGACAATAATTCCATAGCCAACGGCAAGAGCCAAAAGCTTGTGCCAGAGACTGTTGCTGTTGAACGTCTGGATACAATCTGATTTTGACAACCTTAAGCATCTTTATGCTACAATTACCTATAAAATAGTGTAACACAAGATTTGTTCGTTTCCTCAATGATGATTAGGCTGGAAGCGTAGATGCTCTAATCAGGGTGTTGCTTAGACGCAGTGCAAAACAGTTAATCCAGAAACGGATTGTTGGCATTTGCTAGAGGTAAATATTATTGAGTTTATCCAACTATGTTATTACAACAACACCAAAAGTTAGATCAAAAAAACCAGGATCAAGAGCATTTAGTTTGGTGCTTTTTAGAAGTTTTTTCCGGTGAAGGAGGAATTCAATCCTATGTTAAAAACTTGCTAGAAGCTTACCAAAAAAATATTATACCGATTCAATCCCCTTCAACCCGGAATATTAACCCAAAGAGTAAAGTTTTAATTTTACGCGATTTTCCTGGATGTTCTAATCCCTTTGAAACCCCATCAAGTCCCTTTGAATTTGAGTATTTTAAATCTCAAAATCCGACCTGGGGACGGATTAAATTGGCAACGGCTTTACTTACCTATTTAATTCAATACCGCCCTCAACGAGTGTTGTGTGGTCATATTAATTTAGCCCATTTGGTACAAACGATTTGTCAACCATTGGGAATCCCTTACACCGTATTAACCTATGGAAAAGAAGTCTGGGAACCCCTACCGAAAAAATATCAAAAGGCACTACAAAACGCCGATCAAATTTGGACAATTAGCCGATATAGTCGAGATCAAGCCTGTATTGCTAACCAGTTAAATCCTAATCAGTTTCAAATGTTACCCTGTATGGTAGATGGAGAACTATTTACTCCCAGCCCTAAACCTCAAGCCTTGATTAAACGCTATGGTTTACAGGATGCACGGGTATTAATGACCGTTGCACGGCTTTGGAAAGGCGATCCCTATAAAGGAGTGGATGTCACCATTCGCGCCTTATCCCAAATTGTCCAAGTGTTTCCCGATGTTAAATATTTAGTTATTGGTCGGGGTGATGATCAACCCAGACTGCAAGAGTTAGCTCAAGATTTAGGGGTGAGCGATCGCGTGGTGTTTGCCGGGTTTGTTCCCACCGAGGAATTAGTCGATCATTACCGCGTCTGTGATGGTTATGTCATGCCTTCTCAAGAAGGGTTTGGGATTGTTTATTTAGAGGCAATGGCCTGCGAAAAACCTGTTATTGCCGGGGATAACGATGGTTCGGCTGAACCCTTGCAGGATGGAAAATTAGGCTGGCAAGTGCCTCACCGAGATGTGGATGCGGTGGCTCAAGCTTGTATAGAACTGCTCAAGGGTGAAGATCAACGCTGCAATGGGCCTTGGTTACGCCAGCAAAGTTTAGCCAGTTTCGGCAAACCCGCCTTTCAAAATCGAGTCCAACAGTTACTCCAACAGAAAGTAGTATGATGAAAGTTAAGGATAATGTCAACATACATTTGAAAATTTCCATCAGATTCAATCTGGCTTGAATAATTAAGGAGATAGCTGTGAACCCAGATCGGTTCCGAACTCTACAAATCAAATTTTCAGATTTGAGTAACTGGCTGATTATATTAGCGATAATTGGCATCCTAACCTCTATTGGTTTAGGCTGGTTAATCAACGGAATTCTAATTTTAATTGCCATGATTGTGATTACCCCAATCATCGTAATTTGGGGCGTTCAGTGGTGGTTAAAACGCAATCTGATCCAAGATCAATGTCCTGTTTGTCGCTATGAATTTACGGCTTTGAATACAACCCAATGTCAATGTCCAAACTGCGGAGAACCTTTAAAGGTGGAAGCAGGACATTTTAGTCGGTTAACACCCCCAGGAACAATTGACGTGCAAGCCGTTGATGTTTCAGTTCAACAGTTAGAAGATTAACTTAAACTGATTAGACTTAACGAGGGAGAATAAAATTGTGTCTCAAGATAAAACCACTATTTTAGTGACTGGAGGAGCAGGTTATATTGGCTCCCATGCTGTCCTGGCACTACAACGTTCCAGTTATGAAGTCATTATTCTCGATAATTTAGTTTACGGACATCAAGATTTAGTGGAAACGGTTCTCAAAACCGAATTAATTATTGGGGATACTAATGATCGTCCGTTACTTGATGAATTATTTTCGAGTCGCAAAATTGATGCAGTGATGCACTTTTCTGCTTATGCTTATGTCGGGGAATCTGTTACCAATCCCGATAAATATTATCGAAATAATGTCATCGGAACGTTAACGCTTTTAGAAGCAATGAAAGAGGCAGGAATTAATAAATTTGTATTTTCTTCCACCTGCGCCACCTATGGAGTTCCTGAAATTGTTCCGATTCCTGAAGATCATCCCCAAAATCCGATTAATCCCTATGGGGCGACTAAATTAATGGTAGAACGGATTTTATCGGATTTTGATATCGCTTACGATTTTAAATCCGTGCGATTTCGTTATTTTAATGCAGCCGGAGCAGACCCAGAAGGTTTATTAGGAGAAGATCATAATCCTGAAACCCATTTAATTCCTCTAACGTTATTAGCAGCATTAGGAAAACGAGAGTCTATTTCCATTTTTGGAACAGATTATCCCACACCAGATGGGACTTGTATTCGAGATTATATTCATGTCACCGATTTAGCAAACGCCCATATTTTAGGGTTGGAATATTTATTAAATGGGGGACAAACGGATGTGTTTAATTTAGGAAATGGAAAAGGATTTTCCGTTAAAGAGGTGATAGAAACCGCCAGAGAAATTACTGGAAAAGAGATTAAAGTGATTGAATGCGATCGCCGCCCCGGAGATCCGCCCAGTTTAGTTGGAAGTGGAGAAAAAGCCCGAACCATATTAGGTTGGAATCCTGAATATCCCGATATTCAAAATATTATCACCCACGCTTGGAAATGGCATCAAAAACGACACGCCTAACCCCGTAGTAAGCCCTGAAGGGCTTACTTTTTAACACTCATAAATTTCCAAATATGTCTATTAAACTCTAGTAGGATCAGAAACCGGGTTTCTCTCAAAACCTCTGTCCTCCCGCAATAGTTCAGTAGTGCTGGTCGAACCAGGAGGTGGTATATATGGCATTGTAGGCGATCGCCTAATCTTGTAGTAGCGCGTCCAGCTTAACTTGTTCGGTTCATCAAAGTCTAAAAAGCTTTTTCTATAAGTTTTTGAGCGTTACACCAGCCAAGTGAGCAGTCTTTAACTGTCTCAAAAGAGTCATAGCTATTAGTGCTGCTACGCAGGGGTCAAAACCTGTGCATGAACTGGCAAAATTTGATAGATCCAGCAACATTTGACTACAAACCTCCTACAATTTAAGACCTTTGAAGACTTGCTCTTGCCAATAAAACACCGATTTGGACGCAAATCATACCGACAACTGCACTGCCAAAAAAATAAAGAAACATCGTCTGGGAATCTCCCTTGGTTAAAAAACTATTGGTTTCTAAACCATAGGTAGAAAAAGTCGTATACGCACCACAGAAACCTGTTGTCGTCATCAGTCGCAATTCGGGCGAGATCACGCGAATATTCTCGATCGCTAAAGTCAAAATATAAGCAATCAACAAACAGCCCGTCACGTTAATAAAGAATGTGCCATAAAAGCCAAAATCTTTTCCAAAAAGCACTTTTGAGAATTCAGTGACATAGAAACGACTTAATGCACCAAAAACCGCCCCAATTGCCACAGCTAGGGGATAACGTCCTTTCAAAAATCCCATTATTTTTACCTAAAATATTGATTGTGTATTGTTTTTCGTCAGCTATATTTCAACCTTTTTAATTAGGGTATAACTACGACAAGCTTGGCAATTTCTACTCCGATCATGACAGCGATCAAACCTAGAATTGCACTCCCAGCCCAATAAAAAGCGGTCGCAGCCGTTTGTTGATTCCGCCATAAACTTAGAGTATCAAAACCATAGGTTGAAAATGTGGTGTAAGACCCTAAAAATCCGGTTCTAATCAGTAAATCTAACTCTTTGGGATAACCTGTAATTCCTTTGGAAATGGTGAAAAAGAAACCCATCGCTAAACATCCCGTCAAATTAATGATAAATGTTCCGTAGGGAAATTTCGGCCCTAATTTAGCTTTCGTCCATTCA